>CAYIRZ010000433.1:0-2442 GCA_964365845.1 uncultured Streptomycetaceae bacterium | reverse complement strand
TGCTGGCCGCGATATTCGACATGGAGCCGGATCCGGACTTGAGACTGGTTCTGCTCGGTGCCGAGGTCAATGCGCTCAGCATGGCGGAGCGAATCGCGCTGCGCGCACGCCTGGCGTTCCTGGCGGCGGCGGGCGGCTTGCTCAGCAACCTCAACGCGTGGGAGAACATCATTCTGCCGCTGGGATGCCACCAGCCGGAGCGTCTGCAGGGGATTGCCGCGGACGTATATGCTCTGGTCACCGAACTTGGGGCCGCGCCGGAGATGCTGCTGGGCAAGCTTCCCGAGGAAATGACGCTGTTAGAGAAGAAGATTACCGGCTTTGTCCGAATTCTGCTGGAGGCGCCCGATCTGGTGCTGGTCGAGAACTTTGCCGCCGGACTGGACAGCGCCGAGCGCATACGCATACCGTACTTTGCAAACATCTATTTTGCAAGGCATCCGGGAGGGACTTTTGTACAATTGGAGGACGTGCTGGGCGAATAATGCGAGTTGCACCTATGCGCGGGCATGGCGCATGGTACCCTCGCTCGGTACAGTCTCCAATCGACTATCGCAGGCTGAATGCACTGTAACAAGGATGCACCCGTAGTAGCTCGCTGCGGCCAAGGCCGCCAAGGAGAACGCAATGCAAGACGAATACGCCACGCCCAGGCGCTTTGCCGAGATCAAAAAAAAGGTCAACCTGTTCCTGATTGCCGCAGTGCTTGTCCTGCTCGGCGCGCTTGGTCTCGTCAGCTACAAGCAGGGTGTGTTCGTGCGGCATGCACCCATCTATTTCTACGCCGCAGACGTTTTCGGCATCAGCAAAGGCATGGCGGTCAAGCTGTTTGGGTTGCCGGTCGGAAACGTGAAGACCATGCTGATCACGGATCGCGGCGTGAAGGTCGAACTCTCCATCGTCAGCGATTACCTGGCGAACGTGCCCAAGGGTTCGCAAGCGCGGCTCCTGCGCGAGGGCTACATCGGCGCAGCGAGCATTCAGATCGTCCCCGGATCCGATGCGCTCCTCGGAGCCGAACCTGTCGTTGCCGGGGACGTGATCGAATTCCTGCCCAATCGTGGCGTGACCGAACTGATAGACGAGTTCAAGATCCAGGTGACGCCCGTCCTCGCGCAACTGCACCGGGCGCTTGAAGCGGTCAACAATCCGGAAAGCGATTTTCGCAAGTCGACAAGTGCGGCGCGAGCTCTGCTCGAGCAACTGCCTGACACCAACCGGGAGGCGCGCAAGGTGCTGCGCGACGTCGACCGCAGCGTACTCGCCGTAACTCCGGAGATGCGGGCGAGTTTCGGCACCGCGGCCCGCGTTGGCGCGCAGCTCGAGCAGCAACTGCCGGCCATCTCGGTCAAGCTGGTTACGGCCCTCGATTCGCTCACCGAAGCCGCCGAGCAGGTGCGCGAGCAGACGCGCAGGAACGGCGAAGCACTGAACGAAACGCTCAAGCAGGCGCCCGCGCTGATGCGCGAGGGCGGGAACCTGGCCCGCGACGGCAGGGACCTGGTGCGCGAAGGACAGGAAATCTTCGGGGCGGCACGCAATGTCTGGCCGCTCAGCAGTGCCGTCGAGGCGCGGACCATGCACACCCTGTCAGTGGACAGTTTCGAATCGGCGGGGCCGCGCTGAAATGTTGAATCGCGCGGCCTTACGGCTGTTCGTTGTCGCGGGCTTTGCGCTGCTTGCGGCTTGCGCGCAGCAGCCGGGGAAACCGCTTGCCGCGCGCCAGGCCGAGGCGATCGAGGCGAACCGCAGGGCCGAGTTGCACTTCCGCGGCGGCGACTTTGATGGCGCCGTGCGGCAATACCAAGTGGCATTGCGCATTGCACAGTCGGTCGAGAATGTCGACGGCATTGCCGCCAACGCAATCAACCTCTCGATCGCCTACCAGCGCCTGGGGAAACACGCCGAAGCCCGTGCCAGCCTCGCGCCCGTGCTCGATCATTCCGGGCTGAGCTTCCCGCCCGAGCGCCTGGCACAGGCGGCACTGCGCCGCGCGGTGCTGGATTTCGACGAACGGCGCCATGCGAGTGCCGCCGAATGGCTGGAGAAAGCAACCACCTGGTGCGGCCAGCAGGGCTGCACGCTCTCGGGTGCGATCAACAACGTCAGGGGTCTGCTTGCGCTGGAAGCGGGGCGTACCGACGCTGCCGCGGCAAGCGCAAGAGCTGCGTTGGACGCAAGCCGGGGATCCGGTGACCGCGTCGAAGCCGCCAACGCAATGCGCCTGCTCGGCAATGCCGCGATCCGCGCAGGCGACGCTGCCGCGGCGCTCGCACCGCTGACCGAAGCGCTTGCCATCGACCGGGAACTCGCGTTGCCGCGCAAGATTTATCTCGATCTTGTCGGCCTGGGCCGCGCTAGCGCGCTCGGCGGCGAGCGTGCCGCGGCGCGGACCTATTACGAGCGCGCGCTGGCAGTCAGCGAAGCGGACCGCGACGCCCA
>CAYIRZ010000432.1:0-2450 GCA_964365845.1 uncultured Streptomycetaceae bacterium | reverse complement strand
AGAGACGAAGACGAGCCGTGGGACTTTATCGGCGTAGCAGCCTGTCGGGCTTGGCCTCATTCATCGGAACACATTAGGAGTTTGCCGGACTTAGCCCCGGCAAACTCCTAATCAGCATTGTTCCCACGGCAGTCCTTCGTGCCGCCAGCCGGTCTTTGCATTCCGGTGGTGGGTTTCGTCGAGTTCGCCCTCGAAGCCGTGCAGCACGTTGTAGATCTTGGTGAAACCCGCTTCTTCCAGCGCGTGCCCGGCATCGAGCGAGCGATTGCCGCTGCGGCAGATGAGCATGATGGGGCGATCGACACTGGCTGCCTTTTTGACATGCGCGACAAAATCGGGATTGATTTCCCAGTTCGGCCCGTCGTTCCATGGCACCAGAATCGCTCCCACCGGGTGGCCCACGAACAGGTATTCCATTTCGCTGCGGCAATCGACGAATACCGAGTTAGGGTTCTGCTTGAGAAACTCATGCGCTTCTTTGGGTTCGAGGTGCTTCATGTGCGACTCGCTGCAGATCGGGGATGGCGAATTATAGGCGCAATCGTCAGCAAACCGCCAGCAGCCTGTCGGACTCGGCCCCATTCATCGGAACACATAGCGTTAACGGATCGCGGCTGATCGATGCTGTCGGCGACAGGCTGCTTAAGAAAGGAGCTTAGCGTGGCGAAATGCCATGCTGGTTATTCGCTCTCCGCCTTCGCGGGGACGACTTGATCAGAGGTTCCTTAGCAGCCTGTTGGACCATCAGAGTCCGACAGGCTGCTCCCGAATGGGCGCATGCTAAAATTACCGATTTTTACGTCATGGTCTTTTCCGCGGCGCTGAACTCACTCGCATATGAACAATAAACGCACGGCATTGCTCAATACGGCTCTCCAGGAACGCATTCTGATCCTCGACGGCGCGATGGGCACGATGATCCAGCGCTACAAGCTGGACGAAGCGGCCTATCGGGGCGAGCGCTTCCGCGACTTCGCGCACGACGTCAAGGGCAACAACGAACTGCTGGTGCTGACCCGGCCGCAGGTGATCCAGGAAATACACGAACAATACCTGGCCGCCGGCGCCGACATCATCGAGACCAACACTTTCGGCGCCACGAAGGTCGCGCAAGCCGACTACCACATGGAGCATCTGGCCCATGAGATGAATGCGGCCGCGGCCCGTCTTGCGAAGGCAGCCTGCGCCAAACATTCGACCCCGGCGCGGCCGCGTTTTGTCGCCGGTGCGTTTGGCCCGACGCCCAAGACCGCGTCCCTCTCGCCCGAGGTCAACGACCCGGGCGCGCGCAATATTACGTTCGACGAACTGGTGGCGGCCTATCTCGAGCAGGCGCGCGGGCTGGTCGAGGGCGGCGTGGATCTTTTCCTGGTGGAGACGATTTTCGACACGCTGAATGCCAAGGCGGCGCTGTTCGCGATCGACCAGTTCTTCGAGGAAGGCGCGAAGGACGGGCTGGAGCGCCTGCCGGTGATGATCTCCGGCACCGTGACCGATGCCTCCGGCCGCATCCTGTCGGGGCAGACGGTGGAGGCATTCTGGAACTCGGTGCGGCACGCCCGACCGATCACCATCGGCCTTAATTGCGCGCTGGGCGCGGCGCTGATGCGGCCCTATATCGAGGAGCTGTCGCAGCTCTGCGATACGCACATCTGCGTCTACCCCAATGCCGGCCTGCCGAATCCGATGAGCGACACCGGTTTCGACGAAACGCCGGACATCACCTCGTCGCTGCTCAGGGAGTTTGCCGAAGCGGGCTTCGTCAACATTGCCGGCGGGTGCTGCGGCACGACACCCGACCATATCCGCGCGATCGCGGAAGCGGTGAAATCGGTGCCGCCGCGCCAGGTGCCGCCGGCCGACCACAAGCTGCGGCTTTCCGGTCTGGAGCCGATGAACATCGACGACACGTCACTGTTCGTCAATGTCGGCGAGCGCACCAATGTGACGGGATCGAAGGCCTTTGCGCGCCTGGTTCTGAACGAACAGTATGACGAGGCGCTGGCGGTGGCGCGCCAGCAGGTCGAGAACGGCGCGCAGATGATAGACGTCAACATGGACGAAGCCATGCTGGATTCCAAGGCGGCGATGAAGCGCTTTTTGAATCTCGTCGCCTCCGAGCCGGACATCTCGCGCGTGCCGATCATGATCGACTCCTCGAAATGGGAAGTGATCGAAGCGGGGTTGAAGTGCGTGCAGGGCAAGCCGGTCGTCAACTCGATCAGCATGAAGGAGGGCGAGGCCGAGTTCCTGCGCCAGGCGCGGTTGTGCAGGCGCTATGGCGCCGCGGTGATCGTCATGGCCTTCGACGAACAGGGCCAGGCCGATACCTACCAGCGCAAGACCGGGATCTGCAAGCGTGCCTACGATCTGCTGACGCGCGAGGTCGGGTTCCAGCCGGAAGACATCATTTTCGACCCGAACATCTTCGCGATTGCCACCGGCATCGA
>CAYIRZ010000431.1:0-2463 GCA_964365845.1 uncultured Streptomycetaceae bacterium | reverse complement strand
CCGGCAAGATCGAAGTCAAGCGCACGGTTTGTACGCACTGCTCGGTCGGTTGCGCCGTTGACGCGGTAGTGCAAAACGGCGTTTGGATCCGGCAGGAGCCGGTATTCGATTCTCCGATCAACCTTGGCGCGCATTGCGCAAAAGGCGCGTCGATTCGCGAGCACGGCATGACGCATGATTCGCACCGCCTGAAATATCCGATGAAGCTCGTCGGCGGGAAATGGCAGAAAGTCTCCTGGGACCAGGCGCTCAATGAGGTCAGCCAGAAACTGCTTGCCATCAGGAAAGAGAGCGGGCCCGACGCAACGTTCTGGATCGGCTCCTCCAAGCACAACAACGAACAGGCGTACCTGTTTCGCAAGTTCGTATCGTTTTTCGGCACTAACAACATGGACCATCAGGCGCGCATTTGCCACTCGACTACGGTCGCAGGCGTGGCGAATACCTGGGGCTATGGCGCGATGACCAATTCCTACAACGACGAGCAGAATTCAAAATGCATTCTGTTCTTCGGCAGCAACGCCGCCGAGGCCCATCCGGTATCGATGCTGCACACGCTGCACGCCAAGGAGAACGGCGCCAAGGTCATCGTGGTCGATCCGCGCTTTACCCGTACCGCGGCCAAAGCAGACAAGTATTACCGCATCCGCTCCGGCACCGACGTCGCTTTCCTGATGGGCCTGCTGCATCACATCTTCAAGAACGGCTGGGAAGACAAGGATTACATCAAGGCCCGCGTCTACGGCATGGACAAGGTGCGCGAAGAGGCCGCCAAGTGGACGCCGGAAAAGTGCGAAGAAGTGACCGGCATGAAAGAGGCCGAGGTGCGCGATGTGGCCGAAATGATGGCCAAGAACCGTCCCAGCACTATTGTGTGGGCGATGGGCCAGACCCAGCATACCAACGGCAATGCCATCGTGCGCGCATCGTGCATCCTGCAGCTCGCGATCGGCAACGTCGGCGTATCCGGCGGCGGTTGCAACATTTACCGCGGCCATGACAACGTGCAGGGCGCGACGGATATCGGCCCCAACCCTGATTCGCTGCCCGGCTATTACGGTATTGCCGCCGGGTCGTGGAAGCACTGGTGCGCGGTATGGGGCGTGGACTACGAATGGGTGAAGAAGCAGTTCGCTTCGCAGGCGATGATGGAAAAACCGGGCATCACGGTTTCGCGCTGGATCGATGCCGTGCTCGAGAAAAATGAGAACCTGGACCAGGATTCGAACCTGCGCGCGGTGGTCTACTGGGGGCATGCACCCAACAGCCAGAACCGCGGCAAGGAAATGGTCGAGGCGATGAAGAAGCTCGACCTGCTGGTGGTGGTTGACCCCTATCCGTCCGCCACCGCTGCCATGGCGGCGATGGTGCGGCAGGACGGCGTCTATCTGCTGCCGGCGGCGACTCAGCTCGAAACCTCGGGTTCGGTTACGGCATCCAACCGGTCGCTGCAATGGCGCGAGAAAGTGATCGACCCGATGTTCGAATCGCGCACCGATCACATGATCATGTACCAGCTCGCACAGAAATTCGGCTATGGCAAGGAATTTGTCGCCAAGATCAAGCTTGCGAAGGGCAAAGGCGGCATGGACGAGCCGGACATGGAGGATACGCTGCGTGAAGTCAATCGCGGCACGTGGACCATAGGCTACACCGGCCAATCACCCGAGCGCCTGCAGGCGCACATGCGCAACATGCATGTGTTCGACGTGAAGACCTTGCGCGCCAAGGGCGGCAAGGATGCCAAGACCGGCTACGTGCTCGACGGCGATTATTTTGGCCTGCCGTGGCCGTGCTACGGCAATGCGGCGCTCAAGCATCCCGGCTCGCCCAATCTTTACCAGACTTCGCGGCATGTAATGGACGGCGGAGGTAATTTCCGTGCCAATTTTGGCGTCGAGCGCGACGGGGTCAACCTGCTGGCAGAAGACGGCTCGCATTCGGTGGGTGCGGATATCACGACCGGCTACCCCGAGTTCGATCATGTGCTGCTCAAGAAACTCGGCTGGTGGGATGAACTCACCGAGGACGAGAAGAAACTCGCTGAAGGCAAAAACTGGAAAACCGACCTCTCGGGGGGCATCCAGCGTGTGGTCATGAAGAACCACGGTTGCCATCCTTTCGGCAACGCCAAGGCGCGTGCCGTCGTGTGGAATTTCCCGGACGGCGTTCCGCTGCACCGCGAGCCGTTGTACAGTCCGCGGCCGGATCTCATCGACAAGTATCCGACCCACGACGACCAGAAGAACCGCTGGCGCATGCCGGTGCTGTTCAAGACGGTGCAGCAGGCCAACAAGGATGCCGTCAAGCAGTATCCGCTGATCATGACCAGCGGCCGCCTGGTCGAGTACGAGGGCGGCGGCGACGAAACCCGCTCCAATCCGTGGCTTGCCGAGCTGCAGCAGGAAATGTTCGCCGAAATCAACCCGAAAGACGCCAACGACCGCGGAGTCAGGAACAACG
>CAYIRZ010000430.1:0-2466 GCA_964365845.1 uncultured Streptomycetaceae bacterium | reverse complement strand
GCAGGAAGTTGACCACTTCCCAGTGATTTTGGGTCAGGTCGAGCTTTTCCTGCTGCGCCAGAAAGCCGGCCACGTCCTCGCTCCAGTCGCCGAGATTGACCAGATAGCCTTCTTCGTCCGTCTCGTAAGTCTTGCCGTTCAGTTCGAAGCTCATTTACCCGTCTCCTTGCTCAAGCAAAAAATTCGCCGCTACAGCCACGACTGCGCGGCCTTGTGTTCCGCCACCAGATCGACGAAGCCGCCGTAGTCGACCAGTTTGACGCCGTCGATCACCGCATCCTGCATGCCCCTCGCCTCCAGATCCGGCTGCAGCGCATACACCTTCAGGTGGCCCATTGCTTCCCGGATTTTCAGTTCCGCGGCGTTGCCGCGAGTCGCCGCGTAAACGCCGTCCTCGATCAGCAGAACCGCGCTGCCGTCCCTGCCGAAGCGCAGGCAGCTCTCCAGGGCGTTCCTCTCAAACGGGGATTTGTTCACGATATGGAGCATAGTGGCCCTCAGAAGCTTATGACGACGTCCTGCTGATCCATCAACTCGGCCATCTGCGCCGTGTTCAGCACCTCCACCGGCACCAGCAGGTTTTCCGTGGTCAGGCCGCGCGCCTCAAGCGATTCCTCATCCACGTAGAGCTTCTCGATGTCGTAGCCCTCGAGCGCGCGGTACGTCGGAGAATAATTCTTCATGCCGGTCGCCTTGGTATTCTGGCCCTTGACCAGTTCGTAGACGCCATCATCGACAAAAACCATGCTGACATCCTGATCGAATGCCGCGCTGATCAGCACCACTTCCAGCGCCTCAAGCGCGTATACCGTGCCGTAGGGCGCTTTGCGGTTCACGAACATGAACTTCTTGACCGTGCCGGAGGTTTCTTCCTCCATGCCGGCATCGCCTGTCGATTCGCTCACGAAACGCTCCCGTCAGTCGCCGAATACCACCAGGCGATCCGACTGGATGCCCGTTTCCACCAGCTGTCCGAGGCCGGAGATGCGGAAGCCTTTGGCCAGAATTTCCTCCTTGATGCCGCGTCGCAGCGCGGCCGCAACGCACACCACCAGATCGATGCCGTGCTGCTCGGCGAGTTTAGACCAGCGGTTCACGATATGACGATCGTCCTGCGGCGGCTCGGTCAGCCGCGTGGCGTTGTTGACCCCGTCGTGATAGAAGAATATGCGATGGATCTGGTGGCCTTTTTCCAGCGCCGCAGTCGCGAACTTGAAGGCGGTATCCGACGCCTGGTGGGTGTAGGGTCCTTCGCTCACCATGAGTCCGAACTTCATTGTGGGCTCCGCAGTAGCATCAGAAGCGGATGTGGGTCGAGGCGTTCAGGTTCGCCCGCGAGCCGCGCCAGTCATCGATCAGGTACTTGGTGAACGGCAGATCCGTTTTCTCGAAGAAACGCGGCCAGCCGATGCGATCTATCCAGTCGGCGATGCGCTCCCACGGTTTGGCGTCTTCCTTGTAGGTATAAAGGATTTTCTTCACCACTGCCGACACTTCCGGCCAGCGCGGCGGGTTGTTCGGCAGGCCGGAGGCCACCAGCTTCATGAAAGTGGGCTTGGCACGCGCGTTGGAATTCTTGCCGCCCACCCAGATCGCAAGCTTGGAATGTTCCGGGTCGTTGATCTGCATCGGCGGGCACGGCGGATAGCAGGCGCCGCAGCAGATACACTTCTTCTCGTCCACTTCCAGCGACGGCTTGCCGTTCACCAGCGCCGGACGGATCGCCGCCACCGGGCAGCGCGCCACCACCGACGGCCGTTCGCACACGTTGGCGACGAGATCATGGTTGATCTTGGGCGGTTTGGTGTGCTGCATGATGATCGCGATGTCGGCCTGGCCGCCGCAGTTGATCTCGCAGCACGAAGTGGACAGATGCACGCGGTTCGGCATTTCTTCCTTGATGAACTCCTCGTAAAGCTCGTCCATCAGCGCCTTCACCGCGCCCGAGGCGTCGGTGCCGGGGATGTCGCAATGCAGCCAACCCTGCGTGTGCGCGATCGAAGACACGGAGTTTCCCGTGCCGCCCACCGGGAAACCGCTTTTCTGCAACGCACCGATCAGCGGCGCAACCTTGTTCTGGTCCGCCACCATGAACTCGATGTTGCTGCGGATGGTGAAGCGCACGTGCCCGTCGGCGAATTTATCGGCAATGTCGCACAGCGTGCGGATGGTGTAGACGTCCATCTGGCGCTGCGTGCCGGCGCGCACCGTCCAGATCTCGTCGCCGCTGTGGGCGACGTGGTGCAGCACGCCGGGACGCGGCCGGTCGTGATATTTCCAGTTGCCGTAGTTCTTCAGCATCAGCGGGTGCAGGAACTGCTTGTTGTCCGGAACCCCGCTTTCGATCGCAGCGCGCATTTGACTCATTGTCGTCCTCCAACCTGCTCAGTGTTCGGTCCCGCGGGACAGCGCGGCCGCCGCCTGCTTCGCCCTGATCTTCGCCACTTCCTCGTCCCAGCCGTCGGT
>CAYIRZ010000429.1:0-2525 GCA_964365845.1 uncultured Streptomycetaceae bacterium | reverse complement strand
CAGATGGTGACCGCGATAGACGGCAAAGTGCCCGACCCGGCGCAGGAAAAAGACCCGGTGCAGCGCGAGTGGATGGAGCGCGCGCTGAAGTATATGGACTTGAAGCCCAACACGCCGATCGGCGACATCAGGCTCGACAAGGTGTTCATCGGCGCCTGCACTAACTCGCGTATCGAGGATTTGCGCGCCGCGGCCGAGGTGGTAAAAGGCAAGCATGTTGCAGCCAATATCAAGCTGGCCATGGTGGTTCCGGGCTCGGGGCTGGTCAAGGCGCAGGCGGAGAAAGAAGGGCTGGACAGGATTTTCACCGCGGCCGGCTTCGAATGGCGCGAACCCGGTTGTTCGATGTGCCTGGGCATGAACGAGGACCAGTTGTCGCCGGGCGAACGCTGCGCTTCCACTTCGAACCGCAATTTCGAGGGGCGCCAGGGACCGGGAGGCAGGACACATCTGGTCAGTCCGGCCATGGCTGCCGCAGCGGCCATCGCCGGGCATTTTGTGGATGTTCGCAACTTTAATAATTGATAATCATGGACAAATTTCAGTCGCGCGAAGGTCTGGTGGCGCCGCTCGATCGCGCCAATGTCGATACTGACGCGATCATCCCGAAGCAGTTCCTGAAGTCGATTCAGCGCACGGGTTTCGGCCCCAACCTGTTCGACGAGTGGCGTTACCTTGACCGGGGCGAACCGGGCAAGGACAACAGCAAGCGTGCGCTCAATCCGGATTTCGTGCTCAACCAGCCGCGCTATCAGGGCGCTCAGGTCCTGCTTACGCGCGAGAATTTCGGCTGCGGTTCCTCGCGCGAGCATGCACCGTGGGCGCTGCTGCAGTACGGCTTCATGGCGGTGATCGCGCCGAGCTTCGCCGATATTTTCTTCAATAACAGCCTCAAGAACGGTCTGGTTCTGATCAGGCTCGACGCCAAGATCGTCGATCGGCTGCTCAAGGAAGTCGAAGCGGCGGCGGGCTATCGCCTGGCGATCGATCTCGAACAGCAGACGGTGACCACACCGGACGGCGAGAGCTTCAAATTCGATATCGATCCGTTCCGCAAGCACTGCATTCTGAACGGGCTCGACGACATCGGGCTCACGCTGGAACACGCCGACAAGATCAGGGCGTTCGAAGCCAGGCACCGTAGCGAACAGCCGTGGTTGTTTAACTGAAAACCATTCTTTGGAATTTTGAATGAAAATCGCAGTATTGGCCGGTGACGGCATCGGCCCGGAAATCGTCGCCCAGGCCGTCAAGGTATTGAAAGCATTGGCGCAGGACGGGCTCAAGGTCGAGCTCGAAGAAGCGCCATTCGGCGGCGCGGGTTACGATGCGCACGGCGATCCGCTGCCGGCCCCGACGCTGAAACTGGCGCAGCAGGCAGAGGCAGTGCTGTGCGGCGCGGTTGGCGGACCGAAATACGATGCGCTGCCGCGGCCCCAGCGCCCGGAACAGGGCATTCTGCGCATCCGCAAGGAACTGGGTTTGTTTGCGAACCTGCGGCCGGCGCTGCTTTATCCGGAACTGGTCGGCGCTTCCACGCTCAAACCCGAAGTGGTGTCGGGGCTCGACATCATGATCATTCGGGAGCTGACCGGCGACATTTACTTTGGCGAACCGCGCGGCCGGCGTACCAATGCCGCGGGCGAACGCGAAGGCTTCGACACCATGCTTTACTCGGAGCCCGAGATCCGGCGCATCGCCGAGATCGGTTTTGCCACGGCGCTGAAGCGCAACAAAAAGCTGTGCTCGGTGGACAAGGAGAACGTGCTGGAGACCAGCCGGTTGTGGCGCGAAGTGGTGACCGATCTGGGGAAAAAATATCCCCAAATCGAACTCTCGCACATGTACGTCGATAACGCGGCGATGCAACTGGTGCGCGCGCCCAAGCAGTTCGACGTTGTCGTCACCGGCAACATGTTCGGCGACATCCTGTCGGACGCGGCCTCGATGCTGACCGGCTCGATCGGCATGCTGCCCTCGGCCTCGCTCGACGCGAACGGCAAGGGGCTCTACGAACCGATACACGGATCGGCGCCCGACATCGCCGGCAAAAACCTCGCTAATCCGCTGGCGACGATATTGTCGTCTGCCATGATGCTGCGTCATACGTTCAACCAGGAAGCGTGGGCGCGCCGCATCGAAGACGCGGTGAAAAAAGTGCTGGCGCAGGGTTATCGCACGGCGGATATATTGGAAGCCGGCGCCCAAAAGGTCGGTACCGTTGAAATGGGCGATGCGGTGGTTGCGGCGCTTTGACCGGTAATGGGTCATGGGTAATGAGTGATGGGCGAAGGCGTCGGTGTGTTGTTTTTTGCGCATAACCCATTACTCATTACCCATTACGACTCAATGGCTTGATAGAATATAGGCGTCGATACTCTCAGGTAATACTCATGACCAAGGTGGGCTTGATCGGATGGCGCGGTATGGTGGGCTCGGTGCTGATGCAGCGCATGCGCGAGGAGCGCGACTTCGACCTGATTGATCCCGTTTTCTTTTCGACTTCGCAGGCCGGCGGCAAGGGC
>CAYIRZ010000428.1:0-2527 GCA_964365845.1 uncultured Streptomycetaceae bacterium | reverse complement strand
GGCGGGCGGAGTACGTTTGTTGATGCTCGAATTCCTGGCGTGGCGCGACTGGCAAAAGAGCTTGCTTGCCGCGGCAACCGGCGTGAGCATAGTCGCCGGCCTCGCGTTCCTGCTCAACCTGGTCTGAGCGGCTGTGCCCATTACGGCCGAACTTGCGGTGATTGCCACGGGCGCTTTTCTGGCGGCGCTGGCCATCGGCAGCGCGGGCTTCGCGTTTGCCATGGTTGCCACCGGCATCTGGATTTACGTTCTGCCGCCGGCAACCATCGTGTTGATGGCCGCGACCTGCGGCACGCTGCTGCACGGCATCAGCGTCTGGCGTTACCGGCGCGAGATCGAATACCGGCTGCTGTGGCCGTTTGTAGCGGGTGGGGTGGTGGGCGTGCCCATCGGCGTGCTGGCGCTGCATTACATTAATGTCTCGATGTTTCGCCACCTGATCGGTACCCTGATGATCGCCTATAGTTCCTATACGCTGCTGCGGCCGAAACTGCCTACGGTGCGTCTGGCGCCGAGGGTGGCGCGCCTGGCCGATGCCGCAGTGGGATGGGCGGGCGGCGTACTGGGAGGGCTGGCCATGCTGAATGGCGTGCTGCCGACAATCTGGTGCGCGCTGCGTGGCTGGGACAAGCGGCGCGCGCGCTATGTCTACCAGCCCTATATCCTGTTCACCGGCATACTGGTCATGCTGCTTGCGGGAATCAACGTCGACACCGAATTGTCGCGCGTCGGGTTGTACCTGCTGGTGAGCTTGCCGTCACTGGCAGCCGGCTTGTGGCTGGGGCTCAGGGTTTTCGACTGGATGAGCGAGGAGCGTTTCCGCAGGCTGTTGTCGTGGCTCATCCTCGCCTCGGGCATGTCCCTGCAGTTTTAGCGCAATTCTGCCATTGCATGCAGCTGGACGGGAGGAGGGCGACGCAGCTTCGATTTATTTCGGCGGGCGCACGGTTCACAGTTACGCCGTGATTGCCTTAAACTAGCAGTTGAATTTGCCACGCGACTCAAACTTAAATACTTAACAAGAGGAGGAATCATGAGGACCATGAAATGGATTGCCTTGTTGGGGGCGCTGCTTGCCGCTGCAGGGGCGTGGGCGCAGAACTATCCGAACAAGCCGGTGCGGGTCATCGTGCCGTTTTCGGCGGGCGGGGCGACCGATATCGTGGCGCGCATCGTGGGGCAGAAACTCACCGAAGTATGGGGCCAGACCCTGGTGGTGGACGATCGCGCCGGGGCCAGCGGCAACATCGGCGGCGATATAGCCGCAAAATCCAACCCGGACGGCTACACGCTGTTCATGACCTCGGGTTCGATCGTGACCGCCAACCAGCATCTGTTCAAGAAGATGCCGTTCAATCCCGAGAAGGACTTCCTGGCGGTGACCAACGTCGCGAGCGGCCCGCAGGCGCTGGTGGTCAATCCGAGCTTCCCGGCGAAGAACGTCAAGGAACTGATCGCGATGGCGAAAGCCAAGCCGAAAGCCATCACCTTTGGCTCCGCCGGTTTCGGCACGCAAACGCATCTTGCGGCGGAGAATTTCATTTACACCGCCGGCATCGACGTTGTGCATATTCCCTACAAAGGCGAGGCGCCGGCGATTTCCGATCTCATCGGCGGCCAGATCCAGTTCGTGACGCCCAATCTGTCGGCCGCGATCGCATTCGTGAAGCAGGGCAAGCTGCGCGCGCTGGGTGTCACCAGCAAGCAGCGCAGCCCCCAGTTGCCCGACGTGCCCGCGATAGCGGAAACGCTGCCGGGGTTCGAAAATCTCGGCTGGTTCGGCTTCATGGTGCCGGCCGGAACCCCCAAGGCTATTATCGATAAAATTAACAAGGACACCGCCAAGGTGCTGCAGTCGGCGGATGTGCGCAAGCGCCTCGAAGATCTGGGCATGGCGCCTGCCGCCAACACTCCGGCGGAATTTGCAAAAGCGATCAAGGAAGAATCCGTCCGCTGGGAGAAAATCATCCGCGAGCGCAAGCTGCAGGTGAACTGAACTCCCGGCGTCCGCTGCAGTCTCGTTAATCATGAGCAGCGGACGGCGGAGCATCAAAACAGTATGAGGATCAGCCAGTGAAAGTCGATCTCAAGCAGGTGGAAGAAGCGTGCAAGGAACTCTATATCCGCGCGCTGAAAATACTGCCGCCCGACATCAAGCAGGGTTTTCAGCGGCTCGACACAACCGAGACTGATGCCACCGGCAAGGCGATCCTCGGCACCATGATCAAGAACATCAAGGTTGCCGAGGACACCGACAATCTGCTGTGCCAGGACACCGGCATCCCGATTTACAACGTAACGATTGGGGCCAATGTCGAAGTCGATGGCTTCAAGCTCAAGCAGGCGATCATCAAGGGTTGCGAGCGTGCCACGCGCGAATATCCGCTGCGCTCGTCGGTGGTGCATCCAACCACGCGCAAGAACGAGCATACTTCGTGCGGGCGCGCGGTGCCGGTCATCAATATCGACTTCGTGGCGGATGCCGAGACACTGGCTATCGAAATGATTCCCAAGGGCAGCGGCTCGG
>CAYIRZ010000427.1:0-2536 GCA_964365845.1 uncultured Streptomycetaceae bacterium | reverse complement strand
AATCACCAATCACCGATCTTTCTGGTTCTGGGCCACAATGACTTTTTTCGTGCTTGAAGCAGGGTTACGCACCGTGACTTTGATGCGCTTGCCCGACGACCGCGCCGCGACCGCTTTCTTGCGAACAGACGGTTGCGCTTTCTTCGCCGCCGTATTCCGTTGCGCATAGCGCGCTGCCTTGACGGCTTTGGGCAGCGTCACCCGTGCTGCGGGCAGGTCCGGCAGGTTGGGCTCGGCATTGCCATTTACTGGCACCAGCAGCGCGAAGCCGGTGGTGATTTTCTTGCGTCCGTGTAGGCCGTTGATTTCGTTCAGCTGGGCGAGCGAAATACCGTAGCGGGCGGCGATTTTTTCCGGGTTCTCCCCGGTTTTGACGGTATAGGCCTGCCACGATACCAGCGGTTTGCCGTGATTCTCCAGATTGGCGAGGAAAGTCTGGACCTTCTGCTTGGGCAGCACGATGACGTCCGTGCCGCTGGCCTTGATCACCGCCTTGTTGTGGGCCGGATTGAGAGACTTGAATTCATCCAGCGGCATTTCAGCGAGCTTGGCGGCGAGCTTGACGTCGATGTGTTGCTTGGTGACCACGGTCGAAAAGTACGGCTCGTTGGGTATTTCCGCCAGCCGCAGTCCGAAGCGCGCCGGGTTGGCGATGATGTTCTTGACTGCCTGCAACTTGGGCACATAGCCGCGCGTCTCGGCCGGCATGGTCAGGCTTTCGTAATCGGTCGGCAGGCCTTTGGCCTGGTTTTTCGCGATGGCCCGGCTGACCGCGCCTTCGCCCCAGTTGTAGGACGCCAGCGCCAGTTCCCAGCTGCCGAACTGGGCGTAGAGCTTTTCCAGGTAATCGAGCGCGGCGCCGGTGGCGGCGACGATGTCGCGGCGCCCGTCGTACCACCAGTTCTGCCGCAGGCCGTAGTGCTTCCCGGTGGAGGGGATGAACTGCCAGATGCCGGAAGCGTGCGAGCGCGAGTAGGCCTGCGGGTTGTAGGCCGACTCGATCATCGGCAGCAGCGCGATTTCCGCCGGCATTTTCCGCCGCTCGACTTCTTCGACGATATAGTAGAGATAGCGGCTGCTGCGCTCGATCATGCGCGCGACATAATCCGGGCGGTTCGAATACCACTCTTCCGCTTCGCGCACCAGCGGGCTGTTGAGGTCGTTCATCCGGAACCCGTTGCGCACGCGCTGCCAGAGATTACCAGGCGGCAGGTCTGCGGTCATTTGCAGCGGGACTTCGGCGGCGGCTGGCGTGGCTGTCAGTCGCGGTGAGGGAGTTGATGGCGCCAGGTTGGCGGCTGCGCGCCCTGCGCCGATTGTGTCACTGCTGGAAAGAGCGGATTCATCGGCTGTCGGCAACTGCGCACAAGCCGACGCGAGAGCAGCTATTGAGAGCAGGACGATCGTTCTTGATGCCATCAAGGCCTTTTGATTCTTCTTGTTTAACTGTCAGACGCCCGCATGGTAACCAGCCCTGCCGCAGGCGGTCAAGAGGAAAAAGGGAAATTTACTTAAAAATCATGGCTAAGCACGGAAAACATCAGGAAAAACCTCGCTTTTCTGGGGTTTGCACACGATCTCGACGCTGCCCGCCCAAACCGCTGGCTGATCCGGGTCAGAAATTATTCTTCCATTCCCTGATCGCGGCCAGCACGCTCACCGGGTCGGTCAACGGTTTTCCTGCGTATTTGCTGGCTGAAGCAATCACGTTGGGATCATTGCAGCGCAAAAAAGGATTGGTGGCTTTTTCCTGGCCGATATCGGAGGGCAGGGTGGGCAGATCCTTGTCCCTGAGCTGTTGCGCGCGGGATTCGAGCGCGCCCAGCGCGGTGTTGCCGGGATCGGCGGCTTTGGCGAAGCGGATGTTTGACAGCGTGTACTCGTGGCCGCAATAGACGCGGGTGGCGTCCGGCAGCCGCGCCAGCCGCGACAGCGAGTCGTGCATTTGCCGCGGCGTGCCCTCGAACAGGCGACCGCAGCCGGCGGCGAACAGTGTGTCGCCGCAGAACAGCATCTGCGCGCCGTAGAACGCGATATGCGTGCGGGTGTGCCCCGGGATTTCCATGGCCTCGAACTCCAGTCCGAAGTGCGGCAGCGTCATGCGTTCGCCGTCGGCCATGCGCTGCGTGATTTCGGCGATGCGCGGATCATGCGGACCGAACACCGGTACCTTGCGGTGCCGCAGCAGTTCGGCGTTGCCGCCGACGTGATCGGCGTGGTGGTGGGTGTTGAGAATCGCGACCAGTTCCAGCTTTTCACGCTTCAGGTAATCCAGCACCGGACGCGCATCGCCCGGATCGACTACCGCGGCGCATTTGGCGTCGCGGAGGGTCCAGATGTAGTTGTCATTGAAAGCGCGCAACGCTACGACATCGAATGTGCTCATGTGAGTGCTTTTCCTGCGGAAACGTGTTTTCCAGTCCGATTTTTGATTTTAGGAAACCTCTGATTAAGTCATCCCCGCGAAGGCGGGGATCCAGTAAGGTTCTGAGTATTCTAGATTCCCGCCTTCGCGGGAATGACAAAACTATACTTG
>CAYIRZ010000426.1:0-2539 GCA_964365845.1 uncultured Streptomycetaceae bacterium | reverse complement strand
CTGCGCGAGACCGAGTCCGGGGCGCATTGGCAAGCGACGGGACAACGCAGACGCCCGTTTTGGCCGCAACCCGAAGGGACGGGGCACCGCGCAACAGCCTTGGCTGTTGCGTGCCCATGAGCCGGCAAACGCCCCGCAGGCGCGAAGCGCCCGCGTGCGGGGCACATTTTGTTGTCACAATCCTTTACAATACTCGCGGTATTGCTGCAGGCTCGCTCCTAAAACTGCATCCCACATTGCCCCGTCGCACACGTGGATATTATTGAGACAGGCTCTTGACCCCATGTACGAACTGCTCCTCGACGGCATCGCCAACATCCTGCAGGTGAAGTACTTCGCGCCGCTGTTCATCGGCACGCTGGTGGGCATCGTCGGCGGCGCACTGCCCGGCATCACCAATACCATGACGGTAATCATGGTGCTGCCGTTCACCTTCGGGCTGGAACCGCTGCAGGGACTCGCGGCAATGATCGGCGTCTATGTCGGCGGCGAGTCGGGCGGCCTCATCACCTCGACGCTGCTCGGCATCCCGGGCAAGCCCTCCTCCATCGCCACCATGTTCGACGGCTTTCCCATGTCGCAGAAAGGCGAGCCCGGGCGCGCGCTGTGGCTCGGCATCTGGGCCTCGTTCTTCGGCGGACTGCTCGGCGGCATTTTTCTGATCGGCACCACCGGGCCGCTTGCCGCGCTGGCACTCGAGTTCGGTCCGTGGGAATATTTTTCGCTTTTCGTTTTCGCCCTGTCGATGGTGGCGGGACTCACCGGCGCCTCGATTACCAAGGGGCTGTTGTCCGGCGCGATCGGGTTGGTCGTCACCGTCATGGGCAATGACCCGGTGATGGGCGCCCCGCGCCTCACGCTCGGCATCCCGTTCCTGGAAGGCGGCATTCCCTTCCTGCCGGTGCTGATCGGTGTGTTTGCCTTCGCGCAAATCATGTCCGATGTCGAGAAGATGAGTCGCGCGGAAGGCAGCCAGGCCGGTTTTATCACGCCCAAAATCGTCGTTTCCCATCTCAAGGTGATATGGGAAATCCTCTCCCGCCCTTTCATGCTGTTGTGGACCTCTTTCGTCGGCGTTCTGATCGGGGTGCTGCCGGGGATCGGCGGCAGCGCCGCCAACGTCATGGCCTACGACCAGGCCAAGAAATTCTCGCGCCACCCCGAACGCTTTGGCACCGGTACGCCCGAGGGCATCATTGCTTCCGAGGCCGCCAACAACTCCAACGTCGGCGGCTCGCTGGTAACGATCATGGCGTTTGGCATCCCCGGAGATGCGGTGACAGCCGTCATGCTGGGGGCGATGACCATACACGGCATCCAGCCAGGACCGCTGTTCATCTCACAACACCACCAGCTCGCCTACGGCATTTTTGCCGCCTATCTCGTCGCTCATTTCCTGATGCTTCTGATCATGCTTGTCGGCGTGCGCTGGTTCATCCGCGTGGTGATGGTGCCGAAATCGATCCTGTTTTCCATTATTCTCGTGCTGTGCGTGATCGGCGCCTACGCGCTCAGCAACACCATGGCCAACATCTATGTGCTGTTGTTGTTCGGCGTCATCGGCCATCTGATGGTGAAGGCAGGACTTCCGCTCGCGCCGCTCATTCTCGGCGTCATTCTCGGCGACCAGATCGAGATCAACATGATCCGCGCAATCATGACCGATTCCAATCCCTGGCTGTTCCTGACTCGCCCGATCTCCGGCGGGTTGCTCGCGTTGTCGGTCGCCTCCGTGGCATTTGCCTTATGGCAACACCAACGGCACATGAAGCGCTCCACGCCGGCCGAAGAAGACGTGGATTTCTAATCACACGAACAGCGTCAGCACGCCGGTATAGCCGTAGAGCCGGTTGTGTGAAATTTCGCCGTTGCAGAAAAAACCGACCAGCGGAAACTCGCCCAAAGCCTCGCGGATCATTTTAAGCTCTTCCGAATCCGGCCCGAACAGGCTGGCGCCGCGGCCCAGGCACGAATAGTAAACACCACCGCGCGGCTGTGAATAGAGCCCTTTTCTGATGCTTTCCAGCATGCGCACCATGTCGTCATGCGCGGTGCCGCCGTCGCGGCGGCAAAACATGACGCCGCTTCCCTGCTCGATCAGGTCGCCGATCGCAACCAGTTTGTTGGCGGGATCGATGCCGACCAGATTGCGCACCAGATAATCCCCGGTATCGCTTCCCGGAATCGGCAGTCCGGCGAAAATATGGCCGCTGATGCGATTCAGATCATTTGCCAGCGCCGCTCCGGCATCTTCCTTGAGCACGTCGAGCGCGGGACGCCCATCGAGGCTGACGAGCACATTGCGCTGGCAGGCGGTGATCACACGCCTGGGACCAACCGGCGAGCAGCCCTGAGTCAGGCGGGTGGCAATGGTGACGCCATCCGAAAAAAACACTCCGGACAGCCCGCCCTCCGTGACGCCGTCGGCAATTTGCAGGTTCTGGCGCCTCGAGCTGGTAAGCCCCCCGACCAGAAATCCGCTTTCCACCCTTTCCGCCAGACGAGCGATAAGCCCGCCCGCAAGTTCGTTGTAGGGATC
>CAYIRZ010000425.1:0-2548 GCA_964365845.1 uncultured Streptomycetaceae bacterium | reverse complement strand
GGCAGATGTGACAGCCGATGCATTTCGCATAGTCGGTATCGACGTAGCGGCCGGTCGTGGATTTCGCCTTGTTGACCTTGAACACCGCCTTCTGCGGGCAGTACACCACGCAGTTGTCGCATTCGAAGCACTGGCCGCAGCTCATGCAGCGCTTCGCTTCCGCTACCGCGTCCTGGTCGGCGAGACACCCCAGTCGCTCCTGGTAATTTCCCAACGCCTGCTCTTTTGTCAGCGTGATGACCTTGCGCTGGTGGCGCGGCGTGTACGGAAAATGGCCGAGGAACAGTTCATCGTGCGGAATCGCATATTTCTGCGAGCGGTTCTCGTAGTTGTGTATTGCAACGTTGCTGCTGTCGGTGCCCAGGATGCCAGTATGCGGCGCCGCTTCGAGCGGCAAACCTTTCTCGATGATCTTGCGCTCGAGGTCGAAGGCGTGCGCATCGATCTTCGGCCGCTTGTCGAGCGCTTCGCCGCGCAGATGGCGGTCGATGCCGTCCGCTGCGATCCAGCCCTGGCCGATCGCGGTAGTGAGCAGGTGCGGACGGATCACATCGCCGCCGACGAACACCCCCTGCTTGCCGGGAACCTGGTAATTCCGGTCGGCGCTGATCATGCCCTTGCCGTTGTCGAAGCTCTCCAGCCCGCTGAAATCCACGGCCTGGCCGATCGCCGAAACGATGAGGTCGGTTTCGATATCGCGCTCGGTGCCCGGCTTGATCCTGACGTCGAGCCGGCCATTCTTGAAGGACGCTTCGCAATCGGCCACGCGCAGCGCGGTGGCGCGCCCGCTACTGTCACGCACCACCTCGACCGGGGTAATGCCGCAGCGGATCTCGATGCCCTCGGCGAGCGCCTGCTCGATCTCGTGCCTGTTGGCTTGCATCTGGTCGATCGGGAACAGCGAGGTGAGGATTACCTCCGCCCCCTGCTTGGCGGAAATCTCCGCAACGTCGTGGGCGACGCGGCCCTGGATCACGTATTCGGGACGGTCTTTCTCGTGCACCTGGGTGATGTGGCCGAGGCGGCGCGCGACTGTCGCCACGTCGATCGAGGTGTCGCCGCCGCCGACTACCACGACGCGCTTGCCGACATGGCGCAGGCGCCCGTCGTTGAATGCCCGCAGAAACGCGGTCGCCGTCACGCAGTTGGGCGCATCGGCGCCCGGCGCCGGCAGCGGCCGGCCCCCCTGCGCGCCCAGCCCCATGAACACCGCGTCGAACTGCTTTTCGATCTGCTCCATGGCGATGTCACGGCCGACCCGCGTCTGCAGCCGGGCTTCGATGCCGAGATCGAGAATGCGCTGGATTTCGGCATCGAGCACAGCGCGCGGCGTGCGGAATCCCGGGATGCCGTAGCGCATCATGCCGCCGAGATGCTCATGCTCGTCGAAAATCGTGCAGCTGTGGCCCAGCAGCGCTAGCTGGTAGGCGCATGACAGGCCGGCTGGACCGCCACCGATGATGGCGATCTTCTTGCCCGTGCTGGTTGCGGGCTTCGTGAATTTCAGGTTGTTCCTGATCGCATACTCTCCGAGGGAATGCTCGACCGAATTGATGCCGACATAATCCTCGACCTGGTTGCGGTTGCAACCGGATTCGCACGGCGCCGGGCAGACGCGGCCCATCACCGACGGAAAGGGGTTGGCTTCGGTGAGCCGCCGGAATGCATATTCCGGGACAGGCACTCCAGCCGGAGGTTTCTCGATCCCCCGCAGGATGTTCAGGTAGCCGCGTATGTCTTCGCCGGACGGGCAGCTCGCCTGGCACGGCGGCGCACTTTGCACGTAGGTCGGGCATTTGTGCGTATGGTCGGCATCGAAAATTTCTTCCTGCCACGGGTTTGGCGTCTCGTCGCCGTCCTGATAGCGCCGGAAAGTGAGTTTTGTGTTCATATCGCCGGATGTGCCTGACATCTCTAATCCTCCAACCAAGCGGACCGTTTCGCAGCGGGGCAAAGCCGGCCCTTGAAGTTCATTGTTTCGCACCCAGCCGGATCGCACTGCCCACCAGCTGATGCACGCCGCCGACCATGTCCATGTCGAACTTGTAATAGGGGAGAACCTTGCCGAACTGCGCCTTGCAGATCGCGCAGATCGTCGCCATGAAATTGACGCCGTGCTCGTCGACCACCTGTTTCAGCGCTTCCATCCTCGGCAGCGCGCCCTTGACCCGAAGTTCGATCAGGTCGTCGGTGAGCAGGCCGCCGCCGCCGCCACAGCAGAACGTGCTCTCGTATATCGTTTCCGGCGCCATGTCATGAAAATGATTGACGCAGGCCCTGATGATTTCGCGTGGGATGATGAACTGGCCGCGCGGCATGTTGCCCATGCGCGAACCGCGCGCGACGTTGCACGAATCGTGAAAAGTAACGATGCGATGGTCGTTGGCTGCCTTGTCCAGGGTAAGCGCGCCACGCCGGATCAGGTCGTAGGTGACCTCGCAAATGTGCTGCGGCACCGGGTAATTCGGGTCGAGAAAATCGAACGGCCCGATCAGCGTGTTCCAGAAGCTGTAGGCGACGCGCCAGGCGTGGCCGCACTCGCCGACCA
>CAYIRZ010000424.1:0-2551 GCA_964365845.1 uncultured Streptomycetaceae bacterium | reverse complement strand
AATCCCGCGCTGCTCGACGCCGACGGCCGCTGCGTGTTCGGCGCCACCGTCGAACTCGAAGACGCGACGAACCGCAAGGTCGTGACCTATCAGATCGTCGGCGACGACGAGGCCGATATCAAGCAGGGCAAGATCTCCATTAGTTCGCCGATTGCGCGCGCATTGATCGGAAAATATGCGGGCGATGTCGCGGAAGTGCTGGCGCCGGGCGGCGTGCGTGAGTACGAAATTCTTGACGTTAAATATACTTAGGTATCGGTAAGCGGTAAGCGGCAAATCCGTAAATCGTTCGATTCACCAAACCTTTTCCCGCTCACTGCTTACTCCTCGCCGCTCGCCGATGAAATCTTTCGCTGACGCACTGCATTCTGTTGCCGTGACCCTCTGGGTGGGCGGTCAGTGGGCGATCGGCTTCATTGTCGCGCCGTTGTTGTTTGCGCGACTGCCCGACCGCGTGCTGGCCGGGCTGATGGCCGGCAAGCTGTTTACCCTGATCGCTTACATCGGCATCGGCTGCGCTCTGTATCTGTTGTTGTTCCGGCTGGCGCGTTTTGGCGCCAACTCGTTCAGACAGGGATTTTTCTGGACTGTGCTGCTGATGCTGCTGCTGATTCTCGTCGGGGAATTCGGCGTGCAGCCGATTCTCGAAAGCCTGAAGGCGCAAGCGCTGCCCAAAGAAGTAATGGCATCGGTGTTTCGCGACCGCTTTGACACCTGGCACGGCGTGGCGAGCGGCCTCTACGTGATCGAAAGCGTGCTCGGTATTGCGCTGGTGGTGCTGCAGCACCGTGGAGCACGGTGAGTAAGCAGCAAACGGTAAGCGGTAAGCAGTTCAACCGTGAAAGCCCGGGGTTGCTTTTTCCGCTTACTGCTTACCGTTTACTGATTTTGATAGCTGCGCTTGGTCCGGCGCGGGGTTTTCCTGGTCTTGCGGCGGCGGGGTGCCGTCGCCGTCTTTATTTCATCCGGTTCCGCTTTGAGTCTGAAAATGACGAGAATTTTGCCGATAAGCTGTACCGGCCTCGCATCGAGCTCGCGGCAGATTTCATCGATCAGATTCCGGCGTTGCTGGCGGTCGTCGCCCAGCACCCGGATCTTGATCAATTCGTGGCTTTTGAGATTGGTGTCGATTTCTTTGATCACTACGGGCGTGAGGCCGGCGTTGCCGATCATCACGACGGGCCGCAGGGCGTGGGCGCGTGCGCGCAGGGCGCTGCGCTCGGCAGGTGTTAAGGTTTTCATGGTAGCTCGAGTCTAGCTTATGGCGCGCACCAAAACCAGCAAAGCATGGATGCGCGAGCACGTGAACGATACCTACGTGAAGCGCGCCCAAAAAGAAGGTTATCGCTCGCGCGCCGCCTACAAGCTCGCGCAGATTGCCGAACGCGACAAGTTGCTCGGGCCCGGGATGATCGTGGTCGATCTGGGAGCGACGCCCGGCGGCTGGGCGCAGGTTGCGGCGCAAGAGGTGGCGCCCGGCGGGCAGGTGATTGCCGTCGATCTGCTCGAGATGCCGGCGCTGTCCGGCGTGGTTTTCATCCACGGCGATTTTCACGACGATGCCACCTTGGCCGAACTGGAGCGGCTATTGGCGGGGAAAGCGGTTGACCTTGTGCTTTCCGATATGGCCCCCAATATCAGCGGTATTGCCGGCGTCGACCAGATGCGCACTATGGCGCTTGCCGAGCTGGCGCTCGATTTTTCGGTAAAGCATTTGAAACCACAGGGGAATTTCCTGGTCAAAGCATTTCAGGGCGAGGGTTTCGAGGAGTTCATCAAAGTATTGCGCGGACATTTCGGGCAGGTGTTAACGCGCAAACCGGACGCTTCACGCAGCCGCTCTAGCGAAGTTTATGTGCTGGGTAAAGGCTTGAAACGAGGGTAAAAACCCCTGTATTAAGTCGGGTTGCTTGCTGCACTGCAGGCAAAATAAGTTTAGAATCGACTAGTTAACGTGATGTGGATAGTGGCGTAAGGAGCCTCCTTGAATAATCTGATCAAAAATGTCGCGATCTGGCTGGTGATTGCGCTGGTTCTGATGACTGTTTTCAACCAGTTCAGCACGCGGCAGACCATACAGAAGGCGATGGAGTATTCCCAGTTCATCGACGAGGTGAAGCAAGGTCGCATCGCCAAGGTTACGATCGAGGGGCGCGTGCTGAAAGGCGTCAAGCAAAGCGGCGAGCGCTTCACGACCTATTCGCCGTCCGATCCCTGGCTGGTGAGCGATCTGCTGAAGAATGGCGTGATCGTTGAAGCCAAGCCGGATGAGGAGCCGTCGCTGCTGATGAACATCTTTGTGTCGTGGTTCCCGATGCTGCTGTTGATCGGCGTGTGGGTGTTTTTCATGCGCCAGATGCAAGGCGGCGGCCGCGGCGGCGCGTTTTCGTTCGGCAAGAGCCGGGCGCGCATGCTGGACGAATCGACCAATACCGTGACATTCGCCGACGTCGCCGGCTGTGAAGAGGCGAAAGAGGAAGTCGCGGAACTGGGCGAATTCCTGCGCGACCCCAGCAAGTTCCAGAAGCTCGGCGGGCGCATTCCGCGCGGC
>CAYIRZ010000423.1:433-2555 GCA_964365845.1 uncultured Streptomycetaceae bacterium | reverse complement strand
CCGATCTTGTTGCGCAGCAACCCCAGCCCCACGATCTCGGTCTCCAACACATCACCAACCTTCATGAACTCCGGCGGCGTGCGCGCATGGCCGACGCCCGCCGGTGTGCCGCTGAGGATGATGTCGCCCGGTTCCAGTGTCAGTCCTGCCGACAGCTCGGCGATGATGCGCGGGAGCTTGAAATACATGTAGCTGGTGTTCGAGTCCTGCTTGGTGACGCCGTTGACGCGGCAGGTGATGCGCAGGTTCTGCGGCTCGCGCACTTCGTCGGCGGTGGCGATCCACGGCCCCATAGGGCAGTGCCCATCCAGACTTTTTCCTTTGAACCATTGCTGGCCGTGCCGGCGCTGTATTTCGCGCGCCGACACGTCGTTCGCCACGGTGTAGCCGAAGATGTGCTTCATCGCATCGGCTTCGCTGATGTTGATGCCGCCTTTGCCGATGATCACTGCGAGTTCGACTTCCCAGTCGAGCTTTTCGGTGACGCCGGCATGCGCCGGGATGGGGTCGTAAGGGCCGTTCACCGTGGTCGGCGCCTTGGTGAAAAAAGCCGGGTGCAGCGGCATTTCCTGCACATGCGGCCGCGCCTTGGCGCCTTCCTCGAAATGGTCGAGGTAGTTCCAGCCGACACAGAACACGTTCTTGCGCGGGCGCGGGCGCGGGATCGGGGCGTGGAGCACGACCTTGTTTTGCGCATAGTGGCCGGTCTTGAGTCCGGCGATGGCTTTTTTTACCGCGGCCAGTCCGGCGCGTCCGGCGGCGATGAGCGCGATCATGTCATCCGCCTCGAACGGCAGCTTTACGCGCGCTTTCTTCGCCGCGCGGGCGAGATCGATGATGCTGCCGTCTTTGGCGATGACGCCGACTTGGGCCGGCTTGCGTTTGGATTCGGAATAAGTGACGAGCCGCATTTGTTTCCCCTTTTATTTTGAAACCGCAGATCAAATACTAATCAAAAAGCATTAGCCACAGAGGATTCCTTTCAATACCCGCTTGACGGGTACACAGAGATCACAGAGAAAATCACAACACACCCCAAGCACTTGGATATCCTCATGTTTTGTAGTTTTTTTACTCTGTGTCCTCTGTGATCTCTGTGGCTATCAGGTTTTGACTTTCAGGTTTGTCTTGAATCTTTCCGTCGCCTTGACGAGTTCGGCGCAGATGCCCGGTTCCCACGCCGAGTGCCCGGCGTTGGGAACGATGAGGTACTCCGCTTCGGGCCACGCGCGGTGCACGTCGTCGGCGCTGACGATGGGGCAGACCGCGTCGTAGCGGCCCTGCACGATCACGCCCGGAATGCCGCGGATGCGGTCGATATTCGCAAGCAGCGAATTCTCCGGCAGGAAAATGTCATGGCTGAAGTAATGCGCTTCGATGCGGGCGAGTCCCAGCGCCACCACGTCGCCGGCGAAGTAGGCCACGGTCTCCGGATTGGGCAACAGCGTCGAGCATGAGCCTTCATAAATGCTCCAGGCGTGCGCCGCCGGCATGTGCACTTTCGGGTCGGGATCGGTCAGACGCTGGTAATAGGCCGCGAGCAGGTCGTTGCGCTTGTTTTTAGGAATGGCGCCGGCGAACGCCTGCCACGCTTCCGGAAACAGATTGCGCAGGCCATAGAGGAACCAGTCGATTTCGCTTTTGCGGCACAGGAAAATGCCGCGCAGGATGAGGCCCGTGCAGCGCTTCGGGTGTGCTTCGCTGTAGGCAAGCGCGAGCGTGCTGCCCCACGAGCCGCCGAACACCAGCCAGCGCGCTATGCCCAGGTGCGCGCGCAGTGCCTCGATATCGGCGACGAGATGCGGCGTGGTGTTGTCGCGCAACTCGCCCAAGGGCGTGGAGCGTCCCGCGCCGCGCTGGTCGAAGATCACGATGCGATAGTGCGCCGGATCGAAGAAGCGCCGGTGTCCCGGCGCGGCGCCGGCGCCGGGGCCGCCGTGCAGGAATACCACCGGCGTGCCGCGAGGATTGCCCGACTGTTCCCAGTACATGCGGTGCAGCCCATCCAGTTCGAGCATGCCCGCGCCGTAGGGTTCGATTTCCGGATAAAGCCCGGTACGGATTGTCGGGGAGAGGTCCATGATCTGCGCAGATTGCAAAAGCAGGCCGAAACATAGCATAA
>CAYIRZ010000423.1:0-423 GCA_964365845.1 uncultured Streptomycetaceae bacterium | reverse complement strand
CCGCCGCCCACACCCACGGCGGCGTCGCCGCCGCCGCTACAAGGGCGTGTCCATGGTATCGGGGGTATTTCATTTTGAAACGCGTTCCTGGGAAGCCAAGCGGAACGAAGCGGGCCCGCGCAGGAGCGCGGCACGCTCTGCGGTATAATCGTCATTTGAATAGTGGCCTGATTCCTCCATGGACGAACAACTGCGCAAAGCGGCGCTCGAGTACCACAGCACGCCGACGCCCGGCAAGATTTCGATTGCCCCCACCAAGGGGCTGATCAACCAACGCGATCTCGGGCTCGCCTATACGCCGGGGGTCGCGGCCGTATGCGAGGCGATCGTTGCCGACCCCGCCGAAGCGCGCAATCTGACCGCGCGCGGCAACCTGGTGGCGGTGATCACCAACGGCACCGCGGTGCTGGGGCTGGGCGCGAT
>CAYIRZ010000422.1:0-2566 GCA_964365845.1 uncultured Streptomycetaceae bacterium | reverse complement strand
ATCACAAGCTGCGCGCGTTGCAAGCCGGGGCGAAGGATTTCATCAGCAAGCCGTTTGAGCTGGCCGAGGTACTGGCGCGCGTTCACAACATGCTGGAAGTGCGCCTGTTGCACGGGGAAACGAAGAACTACAGCGAAGCGCTGGAACAAAAGGTTGACGAAGTGGAGGCCAGTCGCGAGCTGCTCCGTCACCAAAGTGACGAGGTCAAGCGCCTCTACGATGAGCTCGTGGCGGAACACAAGCGGTTGATCGAGTTGAGCGCACAGCCTGGGGCCATGGTGGGCGTCGAAAAGGAGGAACGTCTCGCCACGCATTGGTTCCGGAGCCTGAGGCTCCGTCACCCCTGGCTGCAGATCAACCTGCTCACTGCCTTCGCCGCCGCCGCCGTGGTGGGCCAATTCCAGGGAACCATCGACCGGCTGTTGATTCTCACCATGTTCCTGCCGGTGCTGGCCGGCCAGTCGGGCAACACCGGCAGCCAGGCGCTGGCGATCACCCTGCGCGGGATCACCTTGGGTGATCTGAAATCGGGCAAGGAAAAAGCGCTGATCAGGAAAGAAGCTCTGCTCGGCTTACTGAATGGTGCGCTCGTTGGGCTGGTGGCGGCGATTGGCATGTATGTGGTCGCCACCGTCCAGCATTTGCCAAGCGCCCCCGTGCTTAGCGCCGTCGTGTTCCTCGCCATGATCGGCAGCTGCGTCATCAGCGGCATCTGCGGTGCCCTCGTGCCGCTCATCCTGAAGTGGCTCGGCGCCGACCCTGTCATCGCTTCAAGTATTTTTCTCACCACCGCCACTGACGTGGCGAGCATGGGGTTGCTGCTGGGGCTGGCGGCGGTTCTGGTGAAGTGAGTGCCTGGAGCCGGAGTGTTTTGCGAAGAATGTAATCCGGGAAATGGCCGGTTGAGTCGCCAGGGCCTGTGAACGTTGGCCATGTCGAAACCGGCGTTGTTAGCTGCCGTCCGGTTTTGGCCGCAATGCATCGCGCGGATATTATTAAGGCAAGCTCTAATCACCGGGCTTAACCCGCCCGCTGCATCACCTTGAACTTCGCCCAGTCGAAGTCTTCCCCGCCTTCGACCATTTTCGACGGCATGAGCAGATATGACTTGTTGTGGACGATCATTTCCAGGCTGTCGCGCGGGTTGTAGATGCCTACGCGCATGAGCACGCCGACTTCGCCTGCGCTGTCGGGCGCAGTGGACAGCAGGATCGCGGGCTCGGGCTCGCGATCGGGGCTGGAAACGGTGGCGGGATGCACGAGCCTGATCGGGATGGCGGCCTTGGACAGGATCTGGATGCCGACGCGGCGCTGCTGGTACTCGTCGCTCGCAACGCGGCGAATCAATCCCACTTCCCAGTAAATCGACGTTTCGGTCTGCGCGCCGATCAGCGCGCCCACCTTGACCCAGTCGCTTTGCGCCGCCGGGATGATCGCGCCATAGCCACCGTCGCTCACGTTCTCGACAATCCAGCTTTCGGCGGGCCGGTCCTGGCTGAAATCCAGTGCATTGCCGTTGGCGGGATCGAGGGTCTGGAAAATCTCGGACAAGCCCGGCACGACGGTGATGCGGGTGGCGATTTTGCGGCGTTGCGCGCCGCGCGCCGGAGGATGGTCCGCCCAGTACTGCACGAGATGACTCAGGACGCCGATCACCACTTCTTTGCCATAGGCGCCGCCGAGATTGACGTCCTGCGGAATGCCGCCGGTTTCGGTCACCACCGCCAGCAACTGCTTAAGTTGCGCCAGCCCGGCACCGGCGCCGAAATAGCGCAGCGTGGCCTCGGGCTCGGCGCTCTTGATCAGGCGCGAGGGGGGCCTGGCTGCCGCCAGATCAAAATAATAGTGGCACCCCGCAACCGCGTTTTTTTCGAGCTGAAACGAACCAGAGAAATGGGCGACTGCGCGCTCGGCGATTTCCTGCCCGACCGGCGTCAGGCCGTCGGTCGACGAAGCCGACAGCATCATCGCTTTCAGAAATTCCTGCCTGGCCGAGCTTTGCCCGTGAGTGCCGGGATAGATGGCGATGACGTGGTCCGCGAACCCGCCCGCCTCCGCCGCCTGATACAGGCGCGCCAACTCGGACCAGATGCGCGGCGCGGCCAGTCCGTAGCGCAGCAGCGTCCATTTCAGTTGCAGCGTCAGCGCGCGCAGACCGCGCGCCACGATCACCGGCAGGATTTTTCTGATGGAGTGTGCGCGGCTCGCGCCGCCTTCGTATTGCGAGATGCACGTGAGATAGGCGCCGCCAAGTTGCTTCCAGAAGCCGAACACGCCGCTCCACAGCTTGTTCTCGCGGAATTTCTGCTGGCGCGGCATCGCCAGATAGTCCTGCGCCAGCTTGCGCTGGTGATTTTTCGCCGCGGCGTCCAGCAGATCGATGTTCTCGAAGCGGCGGTCGAGCTCGAAGCCTTCGGTGCGGTTGAGCGATTCGAGCCAATAGATGATTTCATCGAGCGCTTTGGAAGCGTCGTTCGCGGGCAAATCGGCGATGATTTCGCGCGCCTGCCTGATATCGGCCATCGGGTGATCAACCTTGCTGCCTCCCAGCCACTTGAGCACTTGT
>CAYIRZ010000421.1:0-2576 GCA_964365845.1 uncultured Streptomycetaceae bacterium | reverse complement strand
CCATGATCCCGGGAATGCGGAACGAGCCGCCGATTTCGATCAGCTCGCCGCGCGACACCAGCACTTCCTTCTTCAGCGCCAGCGTATTGAGCGCGAGGTAGACCGCGGCGGCATTGTTATTGACCACCACCGCGGCCCCGGCGCCGGTGAGCCGCGTGAGCCAGCGCTCGATGTGGCTGTCGCGCTCGCCGCGCTCGCCGCCGCCCAGATCGAATTCGAGGTTGGTGGGACGCGTCATCGCCTGCATTACTGCCGCGGCGGCGCTTCGGGGCATGACGGCCCGGCCCAGATTGGTGTGCAGCACGGTGCCGGTGAGATTGAATACCGGCTGCAGCGAGGGCCGCAGCTCGCCGGCAAGCCGCGCCGCGCACGCGGCTATGAATTCAGTTTCTTCGAACGATACGTCTGCCGCGGTACCGGCATCAGCAAGCGCTGCGCGCCGCTCATCGAGCAGCATGCGTAATGTTTCCGTTACCAGCGGCTTGCCGTACTGGACAATGAGCGCGGCGACCGCTTCCAGCCTGAGCAGGCGGTCGATCGAGGGCAGCGCGCGACGCGCGGCAGCGGCGGAATTCAGCATGGCGGCGGAAATCCGGATACTGCACGGCGGGCGGCTGATTCGGGAATGCCGGAAAACGATAACATCGGGCGGCGAGGCGTCTGAAAAATACTCAGTTTAGCGCATCCTCATAGGGGTATGCTATTCTCGTTACGCAGTCGCAATGAAAAATTCAGGAGGGGAGAGCTTTATCATGCACAAACTGGTAATCGCCATCGTGGGGTTGATGGCGGCATGGGCCGCAAATGCCGCGGAGCCGGCCCGTTCGGCAGGTTCGGGGCAGGATTATCCGACCAAGCCGATCCGCTTCATCTGCCCTTACGCTCCGGGTGGGGCGGGCGATATTTTCACACGCACCATCGCGCAGAAACTGTCGGAGGCGCTCGGCCAGACCGTGGTGGTCGACAACCGGGCGGGCGCCAACGGCGGCATCGGCACCGATATCGTCGCCAAGGCGGCGCCTGACGGCTACACGCTGTTGATGGGCAACAGCGGTCCGATGACGGTCAATCCGATTTTGTACAAGAAGGTTCCCTACGACCCGGTCAAGGATTTTGCGCCGGTTACCCAGGGGACGTTATATATGTACGTGCTGGTGGTTCCGCCGTCGTTGCCGGTCAGGACGCTTGATGATTTTGTCGGTATTCTCAAATCCAAGCCGGGGCAGCTTACTTATGGTTCCACTGGAGTCGGCGGCGGCAATCATCTCGCCGGAGAGCTGTTCAATCTGATGACCCAGACCAAGGCGATCCACGTGCCCTATACCGGCAGCGCCCTGGCGTTGGCCGCGCTGCTGGGCGGGCAGATCAGCTATATGTTCGACACCGTGATCACTTCGGTGCCGCAGCTCAAGGCCGGCAAGCTCAAGGCGATCGGGGTGACGGGCGCGGGACGCGCTTCGGCGCTGCCCAATGTGCCGACGCTGGCCGAATTGGGGCTCAAAGGTTATGAGCTTACGCAGTGGCAGGCGGTGGTGGCGCCGGGCGGCACGCCTAAAGCGATCGTCGATAAATTGAATCGCGAAGTGGTGAAAGCGCTCAAGCTGCCGGACGTGATCGAACGTCTCGCTACCCAGGGCGGCAACGAACTCGTCGGCAACACGCCCGAGCAGTTCGCGCAGGTGATCAAAAGCGATCTGGCGAAATACGCGAAGCTCATCAAGGCGGCGGGCATCCAGCCGCAGTAGCACACCGCCAAGCGCTGTTAAATCCGGACGCGAAGCGCCGGGTTGGCGCGCGCCGAAGCGCGGAGCAGGGGCCCCAAATTCATTGGGGATGCGACCGTGTAGGCGCGCAAGCGGCCGACGCGTAGTCGTCCAATATTTGCCGTGAGCGATACGGAGGCCGCGCGCGTTCGAACGGACGAGCTGATCGCCGTTCAACGCGCGGCAATCAAGAAGGGGGATTAACGTTCGTGTTGTGTTGCGCGCGGTTGCTCTCGCCGCGCGTCAAACTCGAACACGCGGTTAGATGCTGGAGCTTGCCACGAGTGGGAACTGCTCAGGATGGCGAATGGAGTCGACAGCCAGATCCACATCGAGGTCGGGCCAGTAGAGATGGTGGGAATTAGGATATTCGACGTTCATGAGCTTCGAAACAGACGCGTCTTTGAACCACGGAAACTCGGAAAAAGGAACGAAAAGCTCCTCCTCCCCGAGCAGCAACCAAAAGCCGTGCCTAGAGATGTTGGTGATTTCAACTTCCAAAGTGCTGGCGCCAAGCGGCACGGATATCCTCTTCGTGTTTCTGAATTAATGTTTCCGCCGACCTAAGTTGTCGGTCGTTCAAACCGTAATTCTGCGCCAATTCAATCCGAGGCTCAAGCCAGAATTTGGCCTCGCCATCGGCGCAGTAAGCGTGAACATGCATTCGCGGCTCTTCACGAGAAAAGAAAAAGAATCTAAAGCCCGCCTCGCGAAAGATTGTGGGACTCAATGTTCGCTCGTTGTCGAATTCAGCATCTAACTAGTATTGGGCATCGCGAGGCAGAACCGCGACAAACTCATGAGTGCACAGGT
>CAYIRZ010000420.1:0-2587 GCA_964365845.1 uncultured Streptomycetaceae bacterium | reverse complement strand
GGTCGAAGCCGGCGGCGAGCGAGGTGCGCGCCGCACCGACGATGCCGCCTGCCGGCCCGGAAAGAATGCTGTCCTTGCCGCGGAACAGCCGGGCATCGGTCAGGCCGCCGTTCGATTGCATGAACATCAAACGTACATCGCTCAGTTCGGAAGCCATGCGCTCGACGTAGCGGCGCAGGATGGGCGAAAGATAGGCGTCGACCACGGTGGTGTCGCCGCGGCCGACCAGCTTCATCAGTGGGCTGGTTTCATGCGAGACCGAGATCCGGGAAAAACCGGTGTCACGGGCGAGCGTGCCAAGCTGGCACTCGTGCTCCGGATAGCGATAGCCGTGCATCAGCACGATCGCGGCCGAACGGAAACCCTTGTTGTATGCGTCGCGCAGATCGCGCCCGGCCTGTTCCGCGTCCAACGGCCGCAACATCTTGCCATCCGCGGTAACGCGTTCGTCCACCTCGTAAACCGCGCCGTAGAGCAGTTCGGGCAGCACGATGTGGCGGTCGAAAATGCGTGGCCGGTCCTGGTAGGCGATGCGCAGCGCATCGCGGAAGCCGCGCGTGATGAACAGCGCCGTCGGTTCGCCTTTGCGTTCGAGCAACGCATTGGTGGCGATGGTAGTGCCCATCTTGACCGCGGCAATGCGCTCTGAGGGAAGGGGGGCATTGCGGGAAACGCCCAGCAGATCGCGGATGCCGGCGAGTGCGGCGTCCTCGTAATGCCCGGGATTTTCCGAAAGCAGCTTGTGCGCGATCAGCGTGCCGTCAGGACGCAGCGCGACAATGTCGGTAAACGTCCCGCCGCGGTCGATCCAGAATTGCCACCGGGATGAGGAAGATGCGTCCACTTAGAGTTCCTTAGCCTGCGGCATCAACGAACGTCACTTGCATGGCGTTCTTTTCGCCTCGCTCTTTAGTTTTTTTTATTTTAGGAGTTTGTCGGGGCTAAGTCCGGCAAACTCCTAGCGGCCGAAGAGTCCCTTCAGCGCTTTCAATCCTTCCTGCACCCCCTGTTCGACTGCGCTGCCGCTTCCCTGAGGTTGCGGCTGCGCAGGCGCTTCAGGACGCGCCTGGGCAGGCCTGCGTTCTTCACGTTCTCCGGTTTCGCCGCTCATGCCGCCCATGCCTTCCGCCAGCATCAGGCCCGAGGTCGATTTCAGGCGCAGCTTCACCGCCCAGATCTGCTCCCACGGCTGCTTAGTATCCTGCGGGCGCGGCGGATGAACCAGGTTGAGTTCATCGCCATAGGCGACAAAGCGCAGGAAGCCGTTGCCCATGTCCTTCACCACCTGGCCGGGCACCGTGCATTCCGTCGTCTGCGGCGGCATGATTATTTTTTCGCGTATCAGCCGCGCGACCTCCGCGGGCGGCACAAAACCCATCAGCGCGCCGCCCATTTCCTGCACTTCGCTGGATGACCACATCACGACATCGTTACTGCCTTCGACGCCGCCAAATGCGGTGGCGAAGTAGCCTGTAGCCGAGGGCACCGCTTTCCATTGCACCTGCATGCCGCCGGAAGGCGTTTTGGCGAGCGGGGAGAACGACACCGGTGCCATGAAGTCATGGCGCTCCCCGATAGGAAACTTGATTTCGGGGGAATAATTGCCCTTGACGAGATGATCGCCGCGCAGCGAGGCGCCGGCGGGGACGGACTTCGTATCTTCAGAGTTGGGCCAGTCGCCGTAGGTACGGTTTTTGCCGGCTGCCGGACCCGATGCGCCGGCAACACGGCGCGATACCATGTTGGGCGGACGCTGGCCCGCGGCGACTTTGGCGAAGTCGATGATCACCGGCTGGCCCGTGCCCACCTTGTCGCCGCAACCCCAGTAAATTTTCATACGGCCCTTGGGTTTTTCCATGCCTTCCGGCATATCCTCGTCACGCCCCGCCGGTGCTGCGCGACTGGGGGTGCGCAGCGGCAGCGACGGCCCCATGTTGAGGCCGGATGGAATGTCGTGCGCAGCGCGCGGTTCGCCGGAAGCGGATTGCGATGAGCCGAGCTGCAGGTGCATGGTGCGCGTCGAACTGTCGCCGCCGCCCATCATCGCGCCCATCATGCTCATGACGTTGCCACCGCCCATGCCGGCACCCATGCCGCTCATGGTGTCCACGCTCATCCAGTAAACGGCGACCGGGGGACGCACGACTTGCTGCTGGGCATGGAGGGGGAGTGCCAGGGCAAGGCCGGAAAGCAATAAGGCAGCGCGTATACGCATGACTAAGCTCCAGTCAGGAAATAACGGGTGTTGCCATTATATTGAACATACCTGCGTTGTTCTATAAGATCAGCGCTCGCCGCAAGGGCGAAGCGGGAATTTTTTAACGTATACAGGGGTATGTATGAAACCTAACGGCAGCTTTGCAGTTCTCCTTCTTGGCGGACTCTCGATCATCGTTTCACATGCTTTCGCACAGGCGCCTAATGAAAAAACCATGGAGCCGAAAGAATCTGCAAAAGCCGAAAAGAACATGGATGATCTACGAAACGAGTGCAGAAAAAAAGCGAACGAGCAAATGATTACGGGGCAGGCAACGCGTACCTTTATGGTGACTTGCATAGAGGAGTTAACGAAAAAAAAGTAGTCCAT
>CAYIRZ010000419.1:0-2599 GCA_964365845.1 uncultured Streptomycetaceae bacterium | reverse complement strand
AGCGGCCTCGGTGAGCTTCCGCACTACAGCCAATGGGCCGACAACACCGGCAAGCTGCGTTCCGCCGTGGCGGTCGCCAGCCGCTAATAAGTCCGCTGCGGCAACAAGCCGGATGATCCGGGGCGGCCCTCCGGCGCCACCGGCAACCAAGGGCAGCCGCGGCTGCCCTTGGTGTTTCCGGCTCACAAACAGGAATGCGATGAGGTCGCGGAAAGCCGGCGGATTTAGTGCTCCGCTAGCCCCGAATCACAATAACTTATTGATTTAATTATTTTTTTACTAGCCCCGGATTTCCCTGAGGTATACCGGCAAATCCATGGCCGGTGGACGCGCCGGCACCTGGAAGAACAAGTCGGCAACGAAGCCGCGGTGATAGCTCGTGTGATTGACGATGTGCAGTAGGATTTCACCGCGCGTCATCACCCCCTGGTTGCCGCCGACGAGTGTGAAGTTCACCTGCTCATCCAGTCCGGCGTCGGTCAACGCGTCGCTCCAGCGGACATACCAGTCATCGACCTCCTGCTGCAGCTTCCCCAGCTCATCAAGCGGCGGATGATCCTTCGTATTGCGCGCGGTGAAACCGTGCTCGCGCCCTTCGAGATGCGCCTGCCAGATCAGGTCGATCACATAGTTGTGGTTGAGCGTGTGGACCATGTTCTTGAACAACGATTGCCGCTCTTTCGTCGCCTCGCCCTCCGGCAGCGCGGCAACGGCATCGAACATCAGCTTGTCGGCCCACGCGTTGTAACGGGTGAGCATGCGAGCGGTGGAAGTCGTAATCATGGTATGCCCCGTGGAAAAAGTCCGTGCATGATAATAGCGAAATAAACAGATCCTGTTTTCTTTATTGGAAAATTGACTCCGGGCCTGTATTTTGCGATAAAAAGATAATTACATTACACCTCCGGGACGGTCCGCCATGAAAATCACCAAACTCGACGTTTACATCCTGCGCGCCCCCGACACCGGGCGTCCGCACTGGGTAAGCCATTTCGTCGTCCCCAAAGCCAATGAAATCCTGGTGCGCATGCACACCGACGCGGGCATCGAGGGGATCGGCATCGCCACCAGCTACACCCCCATCGAAGCCGCAATCCACGCTTTTCGCAGCGGCATTGCCGAGCAGATCGTCGGCGCCGATCCGCTGGCCCCGGAACGACTGTATCAGAAGCTGTTTGCGCTGACCTCGCAGCGGCTGGCCTTCGAGAAAGGCTGGTCGCGGGAAGCGCTGGTGCGGATCTCCGCCGCCGTCGATATCGCCGCGTGGGACATCATGGGCAAAGTGGCCGGGTTGCCGCTGTACCGCATGTTTGGCGGCCATCGCAGTGAAGTCCCATGCTATGTCACTTGCGCCTATTACCGCGACGGCAAGGATCTCGCCGAACTGCGCGATGAGATGGAAATGCTGAAGGCACAGGGACATACCGGCTTCAAGGCCAAAGCCGGCGGCGTCGGGCTGGCGGAGGACATCGAACGGCTGGCGCTGGTGCGCGAGATCATCGGCGAGGACAAGGACCTGATGATCGACGTCAACCGCGGCTGGGATCTCGCCACCGCCATCGAAGGCGCGCGCCTGCTGGAGCCGCTGCGGCCGCGCTGGCTGGAGGAACCGGTGCGCTGGGCCGACGACCGCCGCGAACTCAAACTGCTGGCCCAGCAGACCCGGATTCCGTTATCCGCGGGCGAGAGCGAACTCACCAGCTACGGCTGCCGCGCGCTGCTGGAAGAACAGGCGATCCGGATCCTGCAGTTCGATTGCACCATGATGGGCGGCTTCACCGAGGGCCGCAAGCTCGCCGCGCTGTGCGAAATGAATCACGTCCAGGTCGCGCCGCACCACGACTGTTTCATCCACGCCCATATCGTCGCCGCCAGTCCCGCCGGCTGCATCGTCGAATCCTTCACCGATCCGGAGCGCGATCCGCTGCAAGCCGAACTGTTCGAAGACCCGCCCCGGATCGCCAACGGGCGGCTGACGCTGAAAGAACAACCGGGATTGGGACTGACCCTGTCGGAAGCCGCGCTGAAAAAATTCGGCGAGCGCATTCTGTGAATGGCTGCCCCGCCGCTTGCAATTCTCACTAAGAGCCCTTAACAAAATACATTAACCGCCGATGAACGCCGATATACGCCGATAAAAATCTAAAATCCCAAGTTGTAAGCACACAGAGAAACAATATAACCTGTTGTTTTAATTTGTAATTTTTGATACAAGCTTTTGACGTTGGTTCAATCGGCGTTCCAACCCTCTCTCCCGACCTCTCTCCCAAAGGGAGAGAGGAGGCAATTGTTTCCCTTCTCCTTCCGGGAGAAGGGTCAGGGATGAGGGCCGGGCGGTTACATTGGTCTTGGTCTTTTTGAAATGCGCTCTAATACATCATCTGGCCGCCGTTGACGTGCAGGGTCTGCCCGTTGATGAAACTGCCGGCGGGGCCGCACAGAAAACGCACCGTGGCGGCGATTTCCTCCGGCTCCCCTTTGCGTCCCAGAGGCACCTGAGCGCTGGGCGCCGGACGCACCGCGACTTCATTCGCCGGCGGGGTGTTCATCTGGCCCGGCGATACGCAGTTCGTGCGTATGCCGTATTGCGCGAGGTCCA
>CAYIRZ010000418.1:0-2613 GCA_964365845.1 uncultured Streptomycetaceae bacterium | reverse complement strand
CGAGGCATCTGCTGCCGGCTTTACCGTATGACCATGCGGCGCTGGAGCCGCACATCGACGCGCGCACCATGACGCTGCATCACGACAAACATCACGCGTCGTATGTAGAGAGCCTGAATTCAGCGCTGGAAAAACATCCGGAATTGCGCGAGCGCACGGCAATCTGGCTGTTGCTCAACCTCAGTAAAGTGCCCGAGCCGGCGCGAACTGCCGTTCGTAATAACGCGGGGGGGCATGTGAACCATAGCCTGTTCTGGCGGGCGATGTCTCCTGCCGGGGGCGGTTTGCCCACGGCGCCGCTTGCCGATGCGATCAAGCGCGATTTCGGCAGTTTCGAGCAGTTCAAGGCTCTATTCGATGAAGCAGGTGCCAAGCTGTTCGGGTCCGGTTGGGTCTGGCTGGCACGAGTCCAGAAAGACGGGGGCAAGCTTCAGGTGTACACCACGTCTGGCCATGACAATCCTCTGATGCAGGGCCATTTTCCGCTGCTGGTCAACGATGTCTGGGAGCACGCCTACTACCTGAAGCATGAAAACCGGCGCCCCGATTACCTGAATGCCTGGTGGGCGGTCGCGAACTGGGAAGAGGCTGCCCACCGGTTCGAACTCTCCGATCATGCCGCCGAGCAGGACTGGGAAGACGAAGGTGGTTTGGTTCTTGCTCCGAAAAAGTGACCGGTTCTTTGGCGGGCCACGCAGTCCACGACCCGCCATCAGACCTTAGCGGATGAGGCGGCTAATCAGGAAGCCCGCAGCAAGCGCGAAACCGAGGGACTTCCACGGGTGTGCTGCAACGTACTGACCCGTAAAGACTATGACAAAAATTATCTGTCGTATGTGCGCTGGCACACGGAGTGATGGTTGACGGGAACGGATAATTGCTGGACCTCTTGGATACTCCTTGGTTCAACCATCTTGGAAAAATTGTCCGCATCGCCCCCCACACCGCTATGACGCTGCCTCGTTCGCTCAAATGGATCGCCGGAGTTTTTCTCGCGCTTATCGTGCTGATCGTTCTGATCGTCGCGTTTTTCGACTGGAACTGGTTGCGCGACCCGATTGCGCGCAAGGTCAGCAGTTCCACCGGCAGAAGCTTCGCAATCAACGGTGATCTGAACGTCCATCTTTCGTTGCGGCCGCGCATCGTCGCTAACGACATTGTCCTCGGGAACGCGGCGTGGAGCCGCGAGCCCAGCATGGTCAGGATCAAGCGCCTCGATTTCAGGATCGACATCCTCAAGCTCCTGGTCGGCAGTGTGGCATTTCCAGAAATGGCGTTGTCCGAGCCTCACGTCGTGCTTGAAGTCAGTAAGGACGGCGCGCCCAACTGGGTCTTCAATGAGCAGGACAAGAACAAACCGGTTGAATTTCCGACCATCGGTGCACTAACCATAGATCACGGCAGCGCAACGTATCGCGATCCCAAAATCAACACCGACCTGGCGCTTGACATCAAAACGCTGGAAGCCGGCAAGGACAATCCGGAATCCAGCCTGGAAGTCGCGGTAAAAGGCCGCTTCAAGGGCCTGCCGACTACGCTCCACGCGCGAGGCGGCGCGTTGCTTAGTCTGCGCAGCGTCGATCATCCGTACCCGATCAAGGCGAGCGGGATGCTGGGAACCACCAAAGCCAGCATCGATGGCATGTTGCTCGACCCTCTGCACCTCAAGGGCGAGCAACTGAACTTCAAGCTTGAGGGCAGCGACCTTGCGCTACTCTTTCCGATCATAGGCGTGCCCATTCCGCCGACACCCGCATACAAGCTCGCCGGATTCCTGGATCATACCGGCGACGTGTGGACATTTCGCCGCTTCAAAGGCACGGTGGGACAAAGCGATCTCGCCGGAGATTTCGCGGTCGATCGCGGCAAGCATCCCCAAATGATCAGCGCCGACCTGGTGTCAAAAAAGCTGGTTATGAAGGATCTCGGCGGCTTCATAGGCGCTGACCGCGGTACGCAGCCGAGCCAGACTCCGCCGCCCAGCGACAGGGTGCTGCCGGCCGAGCCGTTCAGCCTGGAAAAGCTGCAGGCGGCGAATGCGGATGTGCATTTTCGCGGCGAGAAGATCCTCACCGAGAAAATGCCGCTCGAGAAAGTGCGCGGGCATCTCATCGTAAACAACGGTATGCTCAAGCTCGCACCGCTGGATTTCGGGGTCGCTGGCGGAAATCTGGTGTCGCAAATCGAAATGGACGGGCGTAAGCCGCGCATCGTGATACGCGCAGACATCACCGCGAAAGGTCTTCACCTGGATCAGATGTTCCCGGCTTCCCGGCTGGCTGCCGCCGATACCGGCACTATGGGTGGCCGCGCCAAACTCGATGGCAACGGCAACTCGATAGCGCAAATGCTCGCATCGGCGAACGGCGAAGCGGCGCTGATCATGGATGGCGGATCGGTCAGCGAGTTAATGCTTAGACTGTCGAACCTCGACATAGCCAATTCGATCGTGGTGCTGCTGGGCGGCGACAAGCAGGTTCCGATTCGTTGCATGGTGGGCAATTTCAAAGCGATTGATGGCGATTTCAAAGTAGAGGCCCTGGTGCTCGATACTCCCAAGGTCAACATTACCGGCAGCGGCGACGTGAACTTCACCGTCAACGACGGGGAATT
>CAYIRZ010000417.1:0-2623 GCA_964365845.1 uncultured Streptomycetaceae bacterium | reverse complement strand
CATCAGCGTTCCTTGAGTTTTTCCATGTGATGGATGTCGAGGCTCTCGAAGGTCTCGCGGATGTGGAAGAAGAACACGCCGAAGATCAGCGAGCCGACCAGCACATCGAGCGCGATGCCGAGCTCAACCACCATCGGCATGCCGTAGGTCGCGGAAGTCGCCGCGAAAAACAGGCCGTTTTCCATTGTCAGGAAGCCGATCACCTGCGAGACCGCCTTGCGGCGCGTGATCATCATCAGGAATGACAGCAGGATGCTGGCGGTGGCGATGCCGAGCGTGGCCTTGGTGATGGTGCCGGCGATCTGCGAGACCGGCGCGGCCAGGTTGAACGCGAAGATCACCAGCACGATGCCGATCAGCATCGTTGCGGGAATGTTGATCAGCGTCTCGACGTCCCAGCGCACGTTCAGCGCGCGGATCAGGCGATGCATGATCCACGGCAGCAGCAGCACCTTGAGCGCCAGCGTCAGCAGCGCGGAGTAATACAGATGGCTCTGGTGCGTGGAGTAAGCGACCGTCAGCGTCGAAAGCACCAGCACGAAGCCCTGCAGGGCGAACAAATTGATGAGCGACAGGATGCGCCGTTGCGTGAGCATTGCGAACGCGAGCAGCAGCAGCAGTGCCGCGAACAGGTTGATCAACTGCGCGTGGAACGGCAGATTCATATATTACCGTTCGAGCAAGAAGTGGGTAAGCATGCCGAGTGTGGCAAGCATGAAAGCGGTGCCGAGAAACTCCGGCGCGCGGAAGATGCGCAGCTTGGCCGACAGCGTTTCCAACAGCGCGAGTCCCGCGCCTGCCAGCGCGAGTTTCGCCGCCAGGGCGGCAAGCGCGATGGGCAATCCCACCCAGTCGCCGGCCTGCGCTATGCCCCACGGCACGAAGATGGCGAAACCGATCGTGGCGTAGGCGGTAAGCTTGAGGCTCGACGCCCACTCGATCAATGCGAGATGGCGCGCCGAATACTCGAGGATCATCGCCTCGTGAATCATGGTGAGTTCGAGGTGCGTGGACGGATTATCGATCGGAATGCGCGCGTTTTCCGCGAGCAGCACCATCAGGAACGCGACCGCCGCGAACGCCATGCTCGGATAAATCACGAACTCGCGGTGGCCCAGCGTCTCGACGATGGTCGCCAGTGAAGTGGAGTGACTGATGAGCGAGGCGGTGAACAGCGTCATCAGCATCGCCGGTTCAGCCAGGAAACCGATCATCATCTCGCGGCGCGCGCCGAGCGTGCCGAACGAGGTGCCGATGTCCATGCCGGCGAGCGCCACGAACATGCGCGCCAGCGCGAACAGCCCGACCAGCGCGATCACGTCCGCAGCCGGCGCGAACGGCAGCGAAGTCGCCAGCACCGGCACGATGCCGACCGCGAGCCACATGCAACTGAACAGGATGTAAGGCGTGGCGCGGAACAATGGCGAGGCGTTGTGCGCGAGCACCGCATCCTTGTGGAACAATTTGTGCAGCACCTTGTACGGTTGCCAGATTCCCGCGCCGCTCTTGTTCTGCAGCCAGGCGCGGCACTGGTTGACCCAGCCCAGCATGAGCGGCGCGATCAGCACCACCAGCACCGACTGCAGCACCTGGAAAATGATTCCGCTCGCGATGTTCATTGCGCGAACACCAGCAGCGCGATCAGCGTCAGGAAGCCGTACAGCAGGTACACCGAGATGCGCCCCTGCTGCAGCTTGCCGACGTGGCCGGAGAGAAATTCGGTGAGGCGCGCGATCGGCAGATACATCCAGTACCAGTGCCGGTCCTCCACCGACTGCTTGAACACCGGCTGCGGATCGTCCGCCCGCGGGATTTCACGATGGATCAGGTAGACCGGCGCAAAAATATGCCGGATCGGCTGGCCGAAGCCATCGGCGGAGTCCTCCATGCGCGAGGTCTGCTCCGGAAAACCGCAGCCCCAGGGATCGGAGCGGCGCAGCCGGCCATGATAGAAAAGGCGCACCACCAGGAAAGTCAATCCGAACACCGCGGCGATCACCAGCAGGAACACGATCGGGCTGTAGCTTGCCTGGGCGCTCGCGGTCGGCACCAGCCACAACCAGCCCGAGGCTATCGCTTCGTTGCTGAGGCCGGTCCCGGTAAGCGCGAGGCTGACGTGGTTGATCTCGCCGATCATGAACACCGGAAACAACCCTAGCGCAAAGCAGGCGATGGCGAGCCATAACATCCCCGCGCGCTCCCAGCCGCTCGCCTCGCGCGGCTTGACCGCGAACTCATGACGGTGCTGGCCGAGGAAGGCGATGCCGTAGACCTTGACGAAGCACATGCCGGTCAGCGCCCCGGAGAGCGCGAGCACCGCGGCGACTATCGGCACCAGGCTCCGCACCACGCTGCTCTCCAGCACCGGCGCCTGCAGCGACGCCTGGAAGGTAAGCCACTCGGAGATGAAGCCGTTCAACGGCGGCAACGCCGAAATTGCCAGCGCGCCAATCAGGAAATAGAGCGCAGTGTGCGGCATATAGCGGATCAGCCCGCCCATTTCATTCAGGTTCCTCAAGCCGGTCGATTTGAGGATCGAGCCGGCGCCGAGAAACAGCAGGCCTTTGAACACCGCGTGATTGATCGTGTGATAAAGCCCGGCGATCAGCCCGAGCGCGCCGGC
>CAYIRZ010000416.1:0-2632 GCA_964365845.1 uncultured Streptomycetaceae bacterium | reverse complement strand
ACACGCCGTTTACCCTGGTCACTTTACGCGGCGCCTGGGGCTGGTCGCTGTTCGGAGTGATCTGGGGACTGGCGGCCCTTGGCATAGCCCAGGAAGCATGGCTCGGCAAAGGAGCCAGGATCCTTTCACTGATCATTTACATCCTGATGGGCTGGCTCAGCGTGATCGCAATGAAGCCGCTAATTACGGCATTGACGCCCGCGGGGTTCGCCTGGCTGGCGGCAGGCGGCCTGTTTTATACCAGCGGCATCATTTTCTACGCGCTCGACGAGAAACTGCGGCACGGGCACGGCATCTGGCATGTGTTCGTGCTGGCCGGCAGCGCCAGCCATTACCTCGCGATACTGCTTTATGTGGCCTAGGCGAACTTTTCGCAACCGCAGCATTGGTTCTCGGCCTATCCCCGTTGACGTCGTCGATAGCGGCCTTGCCAGCGGCATCCATAACGCCGCCATCGACCGCGCCTGCCTGGAGCCGCGGGCACGGAAGCACAGCAGCGGCATGCTGCGGTTTCATCGCAGCCGTCCCACTGCCAGCATCGGCCGGCACCAGGCGCTCGACCGCGAGCTGCGCCTCGATTACTGCCGCCGGCACGATATCGAAATAGTACGCCGTCCGACGAGCGGCGGCGCACTGTACCTCGACCCCGGCCAGCTCGGCTTCAGCCTGATCATCCGGCAGCCCGGAGGATGGCGCGAACCTGCGCTACCGCAACTGCTCGAACTCGGCAGCGCTGCGGTAGCGGCGGGTCTCGGACAGCTTGGCATCGCCGCTGCCTTCAAATCTCCCAACGACATCGAGGTCGGCGGCCGCAAGATTGCGTCGGTGTTCTCGACGTGCCAGGGCGATGCTTTGCTGCTGCACGGCAGCGTGCTGCTCGATGCCGACATCGCGACCATGCTCAAGGCGTTGCGGGTTCCGACCGAGAAACTGTCGCCGCATGGCCTGGCCGCCGCGCGAGAGCGGCTGACCACAGTGAATGCGTTGCGCGCGGACCGGCTGCCGCTCGCGGACATCAAGGCTGCGCTGATGAACGGCATCGCCGCGGAGTTCGGGCTGGAACTGCGTGCCGGCGACGGCACGATACCCCCGGATGCGCCCACACCCGGGCAACTTGCCGCAGAGCGGTCTCTGGCGCAATCCATCACCTGGGATGGTGACAAGCATCGCAAGACCGAGGCACTGATCAGGTGCGCCGGCGGTACACTGCGCGCGCGCGCGGATTTCACACCGCATGACACATGCCTGCACAGCGTCGAGTTTGCCGCCGACACCCAGATCGAACCAGCCGGCTTCCTCACTGGGCTGCAGCGCGCACTCGAGGGACTGCCGATCTCGCGGATCGGCGAGCGCATTGCCGACTTCGCGCGACACCACCCGCTCGACGCCGTCGGCTTCAGTGCCGTGGACATCGAGCAACTGCTGCTGCACCTCGCAGACAAGCACCAATTCGCGCAGCGCAGCGGCCTTGGTGTTGCCGGCATCAACGCGTTGATGCCGTTCCTTCCCGCAGCCGGACTCGATTGCGCCACGCTCCTGTCGAAGGCAAGCGTGATGCTGGTGCCCTATTGCGCCAAACCCGTCTGGTGCAAATGGCGCCAGCGCGACGGCTGCACGGGATGCGGTCTGTGCGAAGTCGGCACCGCTTACGCCATCGCACGGGACCGCAATATGCAGGTCACCACCATTACCGATTATGAGCACCTGGTCGCCACGCTCGCCGACCTGAAAGCACGGCGGGTAGAAGCATACGTCGGAATGTGCTGCAGCAACTTCTTCATCAAACGCTACCGCGCCTTTGCCGAGGCCGGCGTGCCGGCGCTGCTGATGGACATCAGCGGCGCGAACTGCTACGAACTGCAGCAGGAAGAACAGGCCTATGCCGGGACCTTTGCGGCCGAGGCAAAGCTCGACGCGGGACTTCTGACGCATATCATGAACTTCGTGCCGCGCCAGCCCGTGTCGTCATGTGAAACGAGGAGCCATGAAACTACCCCCTTTCCCTGAACCCCTGCGCGCCGTGCTCGCCCGGTTGCCGCATTACCCGGCTTCGGCGGCGTTCGCCGCACTGCTCACCCTGCAGCTCGGAGAGCACATCAGCACCGCGGCGTTGCCGGAACTCGCAGGCAAGAAAATAAAAATACGCGTCAGGGACATGGGGGTCATGCTGATATTCCAGGCGGGGCCAGATGGCTTTTCCGCCTGCAGTAACGGTGAAGCCGACCTGACGCTCACCGCCACCGCGCAGGACTTTCTTTCGCTCGCGCTGCGGCGCGAGGATCCCGACACGCTGTTCTTCAGCCGGCGCCTGGTCATGGAAGGCGACACCGAACTCGGCCTGCTGCTTAAAAACACGCTCGATGCGATGGATAAACAGGCGTTCGCCCTCAAGCTGCCGGCTCCGGCGCAAGTGCTGAACGCGCTCAGGCTGCAGTTTCACGTAAAGCAGCGGGGACTCTGATCCTTCGTTTCGTCGGGCACACATCAGGGCGGCCGGAACGCCCGGGCGGACCGGGGCGCGAACCTGGTCGTCTGCCCCGTGATGGACGCCCCGCACCTCAGTCATCCGTCCGCCAGACCCGATAATTTGATTCATATCAAACCTTTTCCTGCATCGCCAACGTATAATTGC
>CAYIRZ010000415.1:0-2633 GCA_964365845.1 uncultured Streptomycetaceae bacterium | reverse complement strand
GTGACGGGCGTCTCCGGCTCGGGCAAGTCCACGCTCATCAACGATACGCTCTACAGCGCCATTGCGCGCCATCTCTATGGCAGCACGGCCGAGCCGGCGCCGCACGAAGCCATCAACGGCATCGAATTTTTCGACAAGGTGGTCAACGTCGACCAGAGCCCGATCGGACGCACGCCGCGCTCCAATCCCGCGACTTATAGCGGACTGTTCACGCCGATCCGCGAACTGTTCGCGGGCGTGCCGGCGGCGCGCGAGCGCGGCTACGGGCCGGGACGCTTCTCGTTCAACGTCAAAGGCGGGCGCTGCGAAGCCTGCCAAGGCGACGGCATGCTGAAAGTCGAGATGCACTTCCTGCCCGACATCTATGTGCCGTGCGACGTCTGCCACAGCAAGCGCTACAATCGCGAGACGCTGGAAATCCACTACAAGGGCAAAAGCATTCACGAAGTGCTGCAGATGACGGTGGAACAGGCCGCCGAATTCTTCAGCGCAGTGCCCATGGCCGCGAGGAAACTGCAGACGCTGCTCGACGTCGGTCTCGGCTACATCACGCTGGGTCAGAGCGCAACCACGCTCTCCGGCGGCGAAGCGCAGCGCATTAAACTCGCGCTCGAACTTTCCAAGCGCGACACCGGCCGCACGCTCTACATCCTCGACGAGCCAACCACCGGTCTGCATTTTCACGACATCGATCTGCTGCTGCATGTACTGCACCGGCTGCGCGATCACGGCAACACCGTGGTCGTCATCGAGCACAACCTCGACGTCATCAAGACCGCCGACTGGGTCATCGACCTCGGCCCCGAAGGCGGCGACGGCGGCGGACGCATCGTCGCCGAGGGTACCCCCGAAGAAGTTGCCCGCAACAGGGCCAGCCATACCGGGCAGTATCTCAAGACCGTGCTGGGCGCGTGAAGGGATGAGGGATGAGGGAAAAGCGCAAAATGCAATGTTCGCTGCATGTGGATCCAAGCTCTTCAGCCCGCATGTCTGGGTCGATTAACGAAGCCAACGTCCCAGCGCTTATCGTTCGGGTTTTACCCCTCATCCCTCATTAAATGAAATGTATCCTTTAGGGCCCTCCGCCCTCATCCCTGGCCTATAACCATGTCGCCACGCGAATTGTTGCTCGGAAGTTTCCACGCCGCGCTCGCCGCCGCCGAGCCGTTGAAAATCGTCCCGCGGCATCTGCCGCAGCCGCCCAAAGGCCGCACGCTGGTGGTCGGCGCCGGCAAAGCCGCCGCCGCCATGGCATTGGCAGTGGAACAAAACTGGCCGGCCGACAAGCCGCTCGACGGCCTGGTCATCACGCGCTATCAGCACGGACTCCTGACCAACCGCATCACCGTGATCGAAGCCGGCCATCCGGTGCCCGACGAATCCGGCGCAAAAGCCGCGCAGGAAATCCTGCGCCGCGTGAAAACCCTGACCAAGGACGATCTGCTGCTCGTGCTGGTATCGGGCGGCGGCTCCAGCCTGCTCTCGCTGCCGGCCGATGGCCTTGCCATGGCAGATATTAAAAACGTTACAAAACAATTACTTATGTCTGGCGCGCCGATCCAGGACATGAACACGGTGCGCAAGCATCTGTCGGCGATACAAGGCGGCAGGCTGGCCGCGGCATGCCGGGCACCGGTGCTGGCGCTGGTGATTTCGGACGTGACCGGCGACGACCCGACGCATATCGCCTCGGGCCCCTGCGCACCCGATCCCACGACTTATCAGGACGCACTCGACATTCTGCAGCGCCATGAAGTCAAGGCCCCGAATGCGGTCAACGAACATCTCTCTCGCGGTGCCAAAGGCGACATCGCGGAAACGCCCAAGCCCGGCAACAAGATCTTCAATAACGTGGAAAACCGCGTCATCGCCACCGCCCAGGCTTCGCTTCAGGCCGCGGCGCAGTTCTTCATCGCGCACGGCATCCGGCCGGCAGTCCTCGGCGATTCGGTAACCGGCGAAGCACGCGAGGTCGCCAAGGTCTACGGCGCGCTCGTGCGTGAAATCAAACAGCACGGCCTGCCGTGGCAGCCGCCGGTGGCGCTGATCTCCGGCGGAGAATGCACGGTCACCGTCAAAGGCAACGGCCGCGGCGGGCGCTGCGCCGAATTCCTGCTCTCGCTCGCGGTCGATTTGAACGGCGCGGAGGGCATTCATGCCCTTGCCGCCGACACCGACGGCATCGACGGCTCGGAAGACAATGCCGGCGCCATCCTCGCCCCCGATTCCTTGAAGCGTGCCGGGAAAAAGAAACTGCGCGCCGAAAAGCTGCTCGAAAGCAACGACGGCTACGGCTTCTTCAGCGCGATCGGCGATCTCGTCGTCACCGGCCCCACCCGCACCAACGTCAACGACTACCGCGTGATCCTCGTCACTTAAGAAAAGCCGGAAGCGTTCATATCGCGTCCGGCGAATCGCCGGCCATGTTTACGCGTTCAGCGCGGAAAGTGGAGGCTGCAGTAGAAATTAATTTCTAATTTATCCCTTATTTTTCAGTTGGTTATCTCGTAAAATTCCCAGAATTTCCCAGGAGTTTGTCGGATTTGGCCCCGGCAAACTCCTAACATGAAAAAAACTAAAGAACGGGGCGAAAAGAACGCCATGCAAGTGGCGTTGGTTCCGGCCAACACGGC
>CAYIRZ010000414.1:0-2638 GCA_964365845.1 uncultured Streptomycetaceae bacterium | reverse complement strand
TATCGGCCAGGCATGGTCCGCCGACACGGCGGCTGCGGAACAGTCCGGGGCGGGACCTCTCCCCCGACCCCTCTCCGCGAAGCTGAGAGGGGAGCCAACTGCACTCTCTCCCGCGAGCGGGAGAGAGGTGGAAAGAGGGTCGGCGCGCTCTCCGCAAACGGGCGCCTCCGGCGCCAACCCCGACCTCGTTACGCTCAACTTCGTCAACGCCGACATCGAAGGCGTGGTCAAGGCGGTAAGCGAGATCACCGGAAAGAATTTCGTGCTCGATCCGCGTGTCAAAGGCGTGGTCAATATCGTCTCGGCGAAGCCGCTGTCCAGAGCGCTCGTGTACGAGGTGTTTCTGTCGGCATTGCGGCTGCAGGGCTATGCCGCGATCGAGGAACGCGGCATCATCAAGATCGTTCCCGAGGGCGACGCCAAGCTGCACTACAGCCCCACGCTTGGCCCGCAGGACAAGTCGCGCGCCTCCGAGCAGATTCAGACCCAGGTGTTCACGCTGAAATACGAGTCTGCCGTACCGCTGGTGCCGATACTGCGGCCGCTGATCGCCCCCAATAACACCATCACCGCCTACCCGAATACCAACACGCTGGTGATCACGGATTACGCCAGTAACCTGCGGCGCATCGAGAGAATCATCGACTCGATCGATCAGCCCAGCAGCACCGAGCCGATCATGATTCCGCTGCGATACGCTTCCGCGCTGGATGTCGCGCAGACCGTCAACCGCCTGTTACTGGACGCACCACAAGCGCCCGGCGCTGCGGGAACGGACCCGGCGCAGCGCCTTACCGTGGTCGCGGATGCGCGCTCGAACAGCCTGGTTGCGCGCTCGGACAATCCGTCCCGGCTCGCCCGGCTGCGCGGCCTCGTCGCCATGCTGGATTCACCCACCAGCACTGCAGGCAACATCCACGTCGTTTACCTGAAGAACGCGGAAGCGGTGAAGGTGGCCGAGACTCTGCGGGCGATCTACCTCGGCGAATCCGCACCCGCGGCGTCGCGCACGGCCATGCCCCTTAGCGCGCCGGCAATGACCGCACCCGGGGCGTCGCCACCGACCACGACTCTGAGCCCGTTGGCGCCGGCGCAAGCCGCCTCCGGCTCATCCGGCATCATCCAGGCGGACGCGGCGACCAACTCGATCATCATTAACGCGCCCGACGCGATCTACAACAATCTGCGAGCCGTGGTGGACAAGCTCGACGTGCGGCGGGCGCAGGTCTACGTCGAGGCGCTGATCGCCGAGATCACCGCCGAAAATGCCGCCGAGTTCGGCATTCAGTGGCAGGACCTGGGCGGTGCCGGCAGAAACAGTACGGAGGTCTTTGGCGGCACGAATTTTGGCACCACCGGCCAAAACATCCTCGGCATTGCGCAGAATCCGGGCACGGCAGGCCGCGGCCTGAACATCGGCGTGATAAAAGGCCGCGTCACGATCCCCGGCGTTGGCGAAATACTCAATCTCGGTGTCCTCGTTCGCGCGCTGGAGAAGGACAGCAACGCCAACATCCTGTCCACGCCGACCTTGCTTACGCTGGACAATGAAGAGGCCAGGATCATCATCGGCCAGAACGTGCCTTTCGTCACCGGCCAGTACGCGCTGTCGGGCGGGGCAACCACACCGACGCCGTTTCAGACAGTCGAGCGCAAGGACGTCGGACTGACGCTGCAGATCAAGCCTCAGATCTCCGAGGGCGGCACCGTCCGGTTGCAGATTTACCAGGAAGTCTCCAGTGTCGACAAAACGACGACCAACCCCGCCGGGGTGACCACCAACAAGCGCGCGGTGGCATCGACGGTCCTGGTCGACGACGGGCAGATCGTGGTGATCGGCGGCCTCATCCAGGACAGCATCACGGATGGCGTCGAAAAAATCCCGGTGCTCGGCGACATCCCGGTGCTCGGCGCCCTGTTTCAATATAAAACTCGCTCGCGCAGCAAAACGAACCTGATGGTTTTCCTGCGGCCGACGCTGGTGCGTAACAGCGAGCGCGCGGACGCTTTCACCAGCGAGCGCTACGACTACATCCTCGGCGAGCAACGCAAGATCAAGCCGGCGCCAAGCGCCGTTCTCCCCGACATCGAATCACCCAGCTTGCCGCCGCGCCAGCCGCCGGCGCCGGCGGACGCAATCCAGCCGCAATAGCCGTGCCGCGATGAACAAGCCGACGGATGTCATCTCCTACGCATTTGCCAAAGCCAACGGTGTCGTTGTCACCGCCCTGGACGAAAGCGGAGCGGAAGTGGCGGTCCGCAACGGCACTCACGCCGGCGCGCTCGCTGAATTGCGTCGGGCGCTCGGCGTGCCGCTGCGCGCGCGCCGCATCGGTGCCGACGGATTCGACGAACTGGTTTCCGCGTTGTACAACAATGCAAACGCCGGCGCAGCCGCCCTTGCCGGCGACTTGGCGCAGGACCTGGATCTTTCGCGGCTGCTGCAGGAAATCCCCAAGATCGAGGATCTTCTTGAAAGTCAGGATGATGCGCCGGTCATTCGCCTGATCAATGCGCTGCTGACCCAGGCGCTGCGAGACGGCGCCTCGGACATCCACATCGAGCCCTTCGAAACGCGCTCGGTGGTGCGGCTGCGCATCGACGGCACGCTGCGCGACCTGATCGAGCCGGCGCGCGC
>CAYIRZ010000413.1:0-2640 GCA_964365845.1 uncultured Streptomycetaceae bacterium | reverse complement strand
AGCTCACGCTCGAATTTGCCGCCCGCTTCGCCATCACCCCACGTCAGGCAGTAGTCGGGACAGACGAGGTCGCAAAGTCCGCAGTGGATGCACTTCTCGCGGTCGAGGACCGGCAGCCATCCGGTGCGCGACGCCGAGAGATCGTTCCACACCATATTGCCCGGTTCCGGGATGATCCCGCCGATCGGCTGCGTCTCGTAACCCCACGCCGGCTCGAAGCGGGCGGCCGGCAGGTCGCCCTCGGCGCAACCGACGCCCTCAAGCGTTTCAAAATCCGTAGCGCCGCGCCGGAACGCGCGCTCGTTCGACGCGACTGCTTCCGGGTGCCGGCCCGCGAATTCCTCGGAGAGCGCTTCAAGGATCTGCTCGGTGTCGAGGAATGGAAACGCACCGCACAGCGTTCCCAGCAGCACCGCGTTGGGGCGTGACTTTTCTTGCATGGCAATCCCGAGCGCATCAACGCGGATGACGCGCGCGGTGCGCGGCAGCGCCGCAAGCTCTGGCGGGACCGGACCCGGCGGCGCGTTGTAAATGAACGTGCCGTCTTTGACGAGCCCGGCGAGCGTCGCCGGATTGCGCAGCAGCGCCGCGTGGAAAACCACGATGGCGTCGGGTATTTCGACGGGTGCGCTCGTGCGGATCGGCCGCTCAGCGGGCCCCAGGCGCACGAATGAACGCACGAGCGAACCCTTCTTTTCGGACCCGTACGATGAAAAGTGAGCGCCGTTCAGGCCCATCCTCAGCACTGCGGCTGTCGCCAGAACCTGCCCGGCCGCGTGGGCGCCCAAGCCACCGATCGACTCTAGCCGGATCTCGAAGAACCGGCCGGTGTTGGGCAGCGATACAGCCTGGTTCGTCCGGCCGAAGTCAGCGCCGGCGGAAAAAGAGAGGACCAGCTCCGTTAATGCAGGAAGCGGTTGATTCACGTGGCGGCCACCGTATTGGAAATTTGTGATTTGTCATCGTTAAATGCGAACCCATTATCACATTGCCACGCGAGACGATATTGACTTGGATCAAACCCACAGGCTGTCGTAAGTTCTTACTTCGAGTCCATTCCGCAGCCTTGAAAATTATTTGAACGCATTTGCCGCCGGCGGCCATGCCTTGGGCGCGCTGCGCTCGTATTGCGGCGGGTAGCGGATGTCCTCGCCCAACGCGGCCGCTGCATGCAATGGCCAACGCGGATTGAACAGCATTGCGCGTGCGAGCGCGACGAAATCCGCCTTGCCGCTGGCGATGATGTCCTCGGCCTGACGCGGATCGCTGATCAGCCCGATCGCGCCCGTCGTAATGCCGACCTCTTTCCTGACTTTTTCCGCGAATGGCACCTGGTATCCCGGCGCCATGGGGATCTTCGCGTCCAGCACCGTCCCGCCGCCCGACAACGTCACATAATCGCACCTCAGTTTTTGCAGCTCGCGCGCGTACGCCACTGCCTCATCCGGCGTCCATCCGCCCTCCGCGAAATCGCTGCCCGTGATTTTGGCGCCGATGGGCTTCTCCGCCGGCCACGCTTCGCGCAGCGCCTGGAATACCTCGAGCGGAAAACGCATGCGGTTTTCCAGGCTGCCGCCATAGTCATCCGTGCGCCGGTTGGCGAGCGGCGACAAAAACTCCGCCAGCAGATAACCGTGGGTCGAATGCATTTCCATGAAATCGAGCCCGCTACGCGCCGCACGTTGCGCCGCGCTCACAAATGCCGCCTTGATTGTCTCCATTTCCGAACGGTCGAGCGCGTGCGGTGTGGGCCAGCCCGCGGCAAGCGGCACCGCCGAGGGGGCAACGGTCTGCCACGCACCCTGCCCAGGCTCAAGCGCGCCGCGCCCTTCCCATGGCCGCTGCGCCGAGGCTTTGCGGCCGGCGTGCCCGAGCTGGATCCCGATCCGGATCGATGAAACGCTGCGGCAATAATCGACGACGCGTTTGATTGCCGCTTCGTTCACATCCGAATACAGGCCGACACACTGAGGGGTAATGCGTCCCTCCGGCGTCACGCCGGTCGCCTCGATCACCATCATCGATGCGCCCGACAGCGCGAGCGTGCCCAGATGCATCAGGTGCCAGTCCGTCATCGAGCCGTCAACCGCGCTGTACTGGCACATCGGCGCAATCGTGATGCGGTTTGCCAGTTCCATCCTGCCGATCGAAAACGGCGTAAACAACCTGCTGCTCATCACACCCTCCAGAGATGCACAATATATTTTAAAAACAATGAATTACAATATTACGGCACGATAAAACCATTGATGCGGCGGCTTGCTAACCGAAGTAACCGATTATGCGCCACCACAAATAGTCGAGCGGCACCAGAACAACAAGCGAAACCATGGCGGTGGGGACGACGAAACGCATCGCGTCGCGAAACTTTATTCCGGCCACGTGAAATCCCACCACGACCGGCGGCACCATGTGCGGAAGCAGTATGGTCGAGTAGCCCACGGCCATCGTCATCAGCACCGCCTTGAGCGGCCATCCCGTCGCCTCGGCAAAATGCGCGGCGAGCGGCGCCAGCAGCGCCGGCTGGGCGGGGTTGGTGGTAATAACGCCGGTCAGTGTCGACATTGCAACCAAGGTGGCGAAATTGAAGGCGTCGGCGCCTCTCGAAACGTCGAGCGCACCGATAAACATGTCACCGAT
>CAYIRZ010000412.1:0-2654 GCA_964365845.1 uncultured Streptomycetaceae bacterium | reverse complement strand
GCCAGCTCGGCGTGGACGGTGCCTTCCGCCTGGTGGTGAACAACGGCGCGGAGGCCGGCCAGAGCGTGTTCCACCTGCACCTGCATCTGCTCGCCGGCCGGCCGTTCCACTGGCCGCCCGGCTAGGAATTTGTCGGGCTGTGGCCCGACAAATTCCTAATCGACCTTGATGCCCAAGTCCTGCACTGTCTTGCGGTGGCGTGCGAGCTGGTCGGCGATGAACTTTGCGAACTCCTCCGGCGAGTCGCGCACCGGATCGACGCCCAGTTGCAGGAATTTCTGCGAAATCGCGAACAGCGAAATTGGCGCGAAGTCCCCGACCAGATCGTAGTTGAGCTTGCTTCTGAGCGCGGGCGAGAATGAGTGGGTCGAGACCGATTCTCAGGTTTCCAGCGGCAGCCGGACCGGTTTTCCGGTCGCCACCGCGCGCTCGATGGCGATAGTGGTTTCAAGATTGATGCGCGCCTGTTCGGGCGTGGTATGCACGGTGGGATTCCCCGTCACCAGATGGTCGAGCCAGGCCCGCGTCTCGTTGCCGAGCGGACCCCAGAAGTCGCCCACCGCCCAGTCGCCCGCGGTATTGCTGCCGAGGAACGCCATGTTGACCTGATGATCGGGCACATAGGCGTGCGGAATGCCCTTGTCGGAGTACAGCACGTGGTCCATGTGATCGTCGTCGATGATCATGGTGCCTTCGGTGCCGAGCAGCTCGACGCGGTCCGATTGCCCGAGCGTCGGATATTTCGCCGGCAGCGCATAGCTCACGCCGAAGTTGATCACCGCGCCGTCGGCGAAGGTGACGATCGCCCACGTCACGTCGTCCGCGCTGTAGCCGGCCTGCCTGAATATGCCGCTCTGGCCGCGTGCGATCACCTCGACCGGCGGGTTGCCTTCGAGGAACCAGCACATCAGATCGACGTAATAGGTCAGCACATCCAGCACCGGTGTCGCATGCGGGTCGCGCTTGAGGATGGCGAACGCCTGGGCGCGGGAGTTGTAGACACGCGCCAGGCCGCCGACCACCTTGCCCAGCCGGCCATGCACCATCTGCTCCTTGGCGCGCAGGAAACATTCCTTGTAGCGCCGGCTGTAGCCGACGCGCAAGTTCCCGCCGGTCGCCTTGAGCGTGGCGAGGATGTCGTCGGCGTCATTGAGCGCGAGCGCGATCGGTTTTTCCACCAGCACCGGCTTGCCGAGTTCGAGCGCACGCTTGACCGGCGCCGCATGCTCGCCTTCCGGTGTGGAGACGAAAACGGCGTTGACTTCAGGGCGCGCGATGACTTCGAGGTTGTCGCCGGAATGGAAGTCGGCGCCCGTCTGCTCGGCGAGCGCGCGGGCACGCGCGGGATCGCGGTCGGAGATGGCGAGAAAACCGACCGCGGGATGTCTGGCCGCCAGTCGCGCGCGCAGCGTGCCTATCCTGCCCGAGCCTATGACGGCGATGCCGAGTTCCTTGCGTTTCATTCCGTTGCTCCCCCGGAAATCTGCTCGAAAAAGAAAATCAACCGCAGAGTAACATCGATAAACCCGAATAGGAAAACCCGAAAGAGCAATGGACAGGATTTACAGGATTGCTCAGGATTAACAATTAAAACTTTGAATATCTTGTAAATCCTGCTTTCTGTCCTGTTAATCCTGTCCATTTGTATTTTTATCGGCAGTTCTCAATAGACGCGGTTGAGCGGCGCCTCGCCTTTCAGCACACGCTCGACGTTGGCCCACGAGGCGCGGAACAGGAAAGCGGCGGACTGGCGCGTGACGCCGGCGATGTGCGGCGTGAGCAGCAGGCGCCGCGCGGCGTCGCCTTTCACTTTGAACAGCGGATTGTCCGCGGCGGGCGGCTCCACGGAATAGACGTCGACGGCTGCGCCGCCGAGATGTCCGGATTCCAGATGCGCCACCAGCGCGGCTTCGTCGACGATGCCGCCGCGCGCGGCGTTGATCAGGATCGCGTTCTGTTTCATCAGCCCGAGTTGCTCGTCGCCGATCAGTCCTTGGGTTGCCGGCAGCAGCGGCACGTGCAGCGTGACCACGTCGGACGTGCGCAGCAGCTCGTCCAGCGTCAGCGATTTTGCGTCCATGGCTGCGCCCGCTTTGGGATCGCGCGGCGCGGGATCGAAGTAGCCGATACGCGCGCCCATGCGGTGGAACGCCTGCGCCACGGCGAGTCCGATCACGCCCAGCCCCACTACGCCGACCGTGAGGCCGTCCAGCCCCGCCAGGTTGTCGGCCAGCATGCGCTTGCGGAAGGCATCATAGTTGCCGGCCTTGAGTTCGGCGTCGGCCCAGGCAAAGCGTCGCAGCAGTGTCGAGGCGGTGGTCACGGCATATTCGGCCACCGCGCTGTTGCTGCCGCCCGGCACGTTGGCGACCGCGATGCCGAGCTTTTTCAGCGCCGCTTCATCGAGGCGGTCAAGGCCGGCGCCGGTGACCTGCACCAGTTTCACGGCGCTGCTTTCGAACAGTGCCGGCGGCAATTTCGGACCGACCGCGGGAATTACCATGGCGCGCGCCTGCTTCATGAGGGCCGGCAGCTCCGCATCGTCGGGCGCGCGGTAGGTGACGGAAAAGGATTTCGGCGGCAGCGCATCGACGCGCTGAAAGTCGGCCTCGGGCCGCAGAACGATTACGTCAAAGTTCATTTAAAAACCTTTT
>CAYIRZ010000411.1:0-2662 GCA_964365845.1 uncultured Streptomycetaceae bacterium | reverse complement strand
CTCACTGCTCACTGCTCACTGCTCACTGCTCACTGCTCACTGCTCACTGCTCACTCGCTTACGAGTTAAGCTTACCAGCCGCGGCGAGGCGGCGGGCGGCCGCGCCAGTAACGGATCATCAGGTAGCCGCCCAGCATGCCCCCGAGATGCGCGAAGTGGGCCACGCCGGCTTGCGTTCCCGTAACGCCGAGATAGAGTTCCACCGCCCCGTATACGATGACGAACAGCCAGGCAGGCATGGGAATCGGCGGGAAAATGAGCACGACGGTGCGCCGCGGGAAATACATGCCGAAAGCGAGCAGCAGGCCGAAGACACCGCCCGAGGCGCCGACGGTGGGATAAGGCGGGCTGGCGCTGGCGGCCGACACCACGAGCTGGACGGCGGCAGCGGTGATTACGCATGTCAGGTAGTAAGCGAGATAGCGCCGCTGCCCGAATACGCGTTCGATCTCCGATCCGAACATATACAGCGCGAACATGTTGAAAAACAGGTGCAGCAGGCTGCCGTGCAGGAAGCCGTAGGTGACGATCTGCCAGGGAAGAAATCCTGCCGTGCCGAAGACCGACGGGCCGCCGGCTGGCCACAGTCCGAACCAGACGATGAGCTGATCGCCCATGACCTGCTGCAGCAGGAAGACGACGCCGTTGGTGATAATCAATGCCCGGGTGACGGGCGGTATCGAAAAAAACATGATTTATTCAGTAGGGCTGTTTTGAGACGGGCGCTACTTCACGGATGAGCAGGCCCGTGGTGGAAACGCGCAACTCGAGTCTGGCGGGTTGCGTGACTGGGACAAAAGTCGCCGAACCGTATTCCGCATCGAACAGCGGCGCGAGAAACAGATGGCGCCGGCGCAGGCTGAAAAGATCCACCGGGGTGTCCTGGCTGAGGGAATACACGGTTCTTGGTGCGGAACGCTCTTCCGCAACGCCATGATAACGCCCCGTCACGCGCCCGAGCCGATACAGGGTATGCAGTCCCAGGATGTTTGCGTATGGCCTCCATTTCAGGATGTGCGCGTCGATGTAGATCTCGTCGCCCGCAAGTTCAAAAATCGCCTGACGTTGATTCGGGAAGTGGAAAGTTGCCTCGAAGCGCTGCCGGCCTGCCGGGCGCACCACGATATGCGCCGCTATCTCCTCGTGCGTCAGCGCCCGGTAACCCTGGATGCCCGCGGCCATCATTCCCGTCGCCAGACCGAGTGCAAGCAACAGCAGCCCGGAAAGCGTGCGCAGTGAAAATCGCAGCAGCCTTGCCCGTATCAGTGCGGCAATGCCGGCAAGAATCAGGATTGCGCCGAATATTGCCAGCGTGACGGCGGCGATGAAAAAAGGCGATGTTGCAAGCTCTGGCGGCATGGCGGTCAAGTATGCAAGCCGTGCTCAGGCGAGCACCGGCGGCAGTTGCTGGGCGAGTCTGGCGCGCTCTGCTGTGGCGGCCCCGTTCAATGCGAATCCAAGCAGCTTACCTGATCCATCCACGAACAGCGATTTCAGACCGTCGGCGCTTTGCTCCACGCGCCATTCGCCGGCGGCGCCGTTGGCCGGCGGTGCAATGATGGTCGGGCAGGCCGGCGTTTTGACCAGCACCGGCATGGCCGGGTAGGAAACGGCGGTCGGGTTCCCTGCGAGCGTCGCCGCCAGCGCGCGCGCGGTGTGCATGATCGGCATGACGAACGGCAGCACCAGGCCGGCCACTTCCGCGCAGTCGCCGGCCGCAAACACGTCCCTGGCGCTGGTTTCGAGTTGACGGTCGACGACGATGCCGCGGCTGACTTCCAGCCCGGCGGCGCGCGCGAGTTCCAGCTTCGGCTTCAGGCCGATCGCCGACAGCACGACATCGGTCGCGATGGCCTCGCCGTTGGCGAGCGTGACCTGCAACCGGTCGCCGTTTTTGTCTACTGCCTGAACGCCGGTGCCGAAGTGCCATGTGATGCCGAGCGCTGCGAGCTTTTGCTTGAGCAGCGCGCCGCCGGCGGGCGGCAACAGTCGCGGCAGCGGCTGATCCGCGATGTCCACCACGTCGACCTGGTAACCCGCGGTGGCAAGATCGTTGGCGAATTCGCAGCCGATCAGCCCGGCGCCGATGATGGCGACGTTTTTCTTGCCCTGAATGGCGGCGCGAAAGCGCGCGTAATCGTCGAGGTTATTGACGCTCAGCACCGCGGCCGCCGCGTTGCCGGCGAGCGGCAGCCTGATCTGTTCCGCGCCGAGCGCGAGCACCAGCTTCGAGTATTCGATAACTTCGTCGCCGATACGGATCTGATGGCTGCCTGTTTCAATTGCCGTGACCCGCGCATGAGTGCGTATCGCGGCATTGAGTTGTGCCGCCATCTGTTCCGCGGAATTGAGCGGAATCGCCTCCGGCAGCTTGTTGGAGGCGAGCGCGTTCGACAGCATCGGCTTGGAATAAAACGGACCGCTGTCGGCGGTGATGACGAGAAGCGGGGTTCCTTTGTCGAGCTTGCGCAGTTCCTTGGCGACGTTGTAGCCGGCGAGCCCGCTGCCGATGATGACGATAGGATCCATGTAATGTCCGGTATTTTCTCAAAAAAACGGCCGCCTCCTTCGGGGAGGCGGCCGGAGTGTTAGAGCCTGTCTCAATACTATCCACGTGTGCGACGGGGCAATGTGGGATGCAGTTCTAGGAGCAAGCCTGCAA
>CAYIRZ010000410.1:0-2674 GCA_964365845.1 uncultured Streptomycetaceae bacterium | reverse complement strand
CCGATATCCGCGGCCGCGAGCAGATCCTGCTGGTGCACATGCGCAAGGTGCCGATTGCGCCCGACGTCAAGGCCGATATCATTGCGCGCGGCACGCCGGGATTCTCCGGCGCCGACCTTGCCAACCTGGTGAACGAGGCAGCCTTGTTCGCGGCGCGCACCAACAAACGGCTGGTCGACATGGACGACTTTGAGCGCGCCAAGGACAAGATCATCATGGGTGCGGAGCGCCGTTCGATGATCATGCCCGAACATGAACGCAGGAACACCGCCTATCACGAATCCGGTCATGCCGTGGTGGCGAGGCTGCTGCCGAGGACCGATCCGGTGCACAAGGTGACCATCATCCCGCGCGGCCGTGCGCTGGGCGTCACCATGCAGCTGCCGACGGAAGACCGTTACAGCATGGACAGCGAGCACATTCTGCAGAACATTGCGGTGCTGTTCGGTGGCCGCATCGCCGAAGAGATTTTCATGGGGCAGATGACGACTGGCGCTTCCAACGATTTTGAGCGTGCCACCGACATGGCGCGGCGCATGGTCACGCAATGGGGCATGAGCGTATCCATGGGGCCGATGGTCTATGGCGAGAACGAGGGCGAGGTGTTTCTCGGCCGCTCGGTCACCACGCACAAGAACGTCTCGGAAGCGACGATGCAGAAGGTCGACAACGAGATCCGCCGCATCATCGACCAGCAGTATGCGCTGGCGAGGAAGCTCGTCGAAGACAACCGCGACAAAGTCGAGGTGATGGCGAAGGTGCTGCTCGAATGGGAAACCATAGACGCCGACCAGATCAGCGACATCATGGAAGGCCGCCCGCCGCGGCCGCCAAAACCGACGCAGGTGCCAGCGCCGGCACCCAAGGACCCCCCGCCCAGCGCTACGGCAACGGCGACGCCGGCGCAGGAAGCCTAAGAGCAGGATCAAGGATTCAGGATTCAGCGGTTGGAGCGGCGGCGCTGCGCCAGGGTTGCTGAATCCCGAATCCCGAATCCCGATGTTTCTCCAATGCGGTAAGTTCAGACTGTCGCTTGACCGTCCCCTGATCATGGGGGTCGTGAACGTCACTCCTGATTCGTTTTCCGACGGCGGCAAATATGTGCTGACGGAGCAGGCGGTTGCACACGCCATTGCCCTGATCCGCGAGGGTGCGGACATCCTCGACATCGGCGGCGAGTCGACGCGCCCCGAGGCGCTGCCGGTAACGCTGGATGAAGAACGGCGACGTGTGCTGCCGGTGGTGGAGCGGCTCGCGGGTTGCGGCGTCCCGCTTTCGGTGGATACGCAAAAGCCCGAATTGATGCGTGAAGCGATCGCCGCCGGTGCCTCCATGATCAACGATATCAATGCGCTTGCCGTTCCCGGCGCGCTTGAAGCCGTCGCTGTCACGTTGGCAGCGGTATGCCTGATGCACAAGCAGGGCGACCCGCAGACCATGCAGCAGGCCCCGCATTACGGCGATGTTGTCAGAGAAGTCCGGGATTATCTGGTTATGCGGATCGATGCGGCAGAACGTGCCGGCATAGGGCGCGAGCGGTTGGCGATCGATCCGGGCTTCGGTTTCGGCAAGACTCTCGAGCACAACCTTGCACTGCTGTGCGAACTCAAGGAGATTGCGGCGCTCGGCGTGCCGGTGCTGGCCGGGTTGTCGCGCAAATCGATGCTGGGAAAAATCACCGGGCGCGAGCCCGGGGAACGCGTGTTCGCGAGTATTGCCGCTGCGGTGATCGCGGTCGAAAACGGTGCGCGCATCGTGCGCGCGCACGACGTGGCGGCGACGCATGATGCGCTGACAGTGTGGGCCGCGGTAAAAGGAAGTCTGAGCCAGTGTTGATTTAAGTCAAGAAATTATTTGTCCGTTTCTGTAATCTTGCGCTAGCAGCCTGTCGGACTTGGCCCCCATTCACCGGAACGGGTAGTGTTAACGGATCGCTGTTGATTTAGGAGTTTGTCGGGGCTAAGTCCGACAAACTCCTGGGGCCAAAAAAGGCGCTTATCTCACAGCGCGCTGGCGGTACGATAAAAGGACGCAATGGAGACGATCAAGACGGATGTTGCGATCATCGGAGCAGGGGGCGCGGGTTTGCGCGCCGCCATCGCGCTTGCCGAAGCGGATCCCAAGCTTCGCATTGCCCTGATCTCCAAGGTCTATCCGATGCGCAGCCATACCTGCGCGGCAGAGGGCGGGGCGGCAGGGGTGATCAAGCCGGACGACAGTTTTGAACAGCACTTCCACGATACCGTCGGCGGCGGCGACTGGTTGTCCGACCAGGATGCCGTCGAGTATTTCATCCATGAGGCACCCAGAGAATTGCTCCAGTTGGAGCACTGGGGCTGCCCCTGGAACCGCGAAGCGGACGGTTCGGTGGCGGTGCGGCCGTTCGGCGGCATGAAGATCCAGCGCACCTGGTTCGCCGCGGACAAGTCGGGCTTTCACATTCTCCACTCGCTGTTCCAGACCTCGCTGCAGTTTCCGAATATCCAGCGCTTCGACGAGTATTACGCCACCGATCTGCTGGTTGACGACGGGCGCTGCCAGGGATTCACTGCGATCGAGATGCGCAGCGGGCAGATGCGGCATTTCCAGGCCGGCGCGGTGATCATCGCTGGCGGTGGCGCTGGCCGCATGTTCCCGTTCAACACCAATGGCGCAATCAAGACCGGCGACGGCA
>CAYIRZ010000409.1:0-2692 GCA_964365845.1 uncultured Streptomycetaceae bacterium | reverse complement strand
CCTCCACGCCATGCGCATCACCCGCCTTTCCGTCGACCACGCCTTCGCCAGCCTGCACAGCGCGCGCGAGGGCCTTGCGTCCGCCGAGGCCGCGCGGCGGCTCGCCGAGTACGGCCCGAACCGCGTGGAGGAGATCGCGCGCGAGCCGCTGTGGCTCAAGGGCGCGCGGCAGTTCACGCATCTCTTCGCGCTGATCCTGCTGTTCGCGGCGGGCCTCGCCTTCGTCGCCGAAGTGCACGGCCCCGGCCAGGGCATGGCCGCGCTGGGCTGGGCGATCATCGGCGTGGTGGTGGTGAACGGCGCATTCGCGTTCTGGCAGGAGTATCGCGCCGAGCGCGCGGTGGCGGCGTTGAAGGCGCTGCTGCCGAGCGAGGCGACGGTGCGCCGCGACGATGTTGCGATCCGGGTCGAGGCCGGGACGCTGGTGCCGGGCGACGTGGTTCTGCTGCAGGAGGGCGACGACGTGCCCGCCGATTGCCGGCTGATCGAAGGCCGCGGCGTGCGCGTCAACATCGCGACCGTCACCGGCGAATCGCTGCCGAAGGCGCGCATCGCCGATGCGGTCGAGGAGGACGACCTGCTCAGGAGCCGCAACGTGTTGCTCGCGGGCACGTCGGTGGTGTCGGGCGCGGCCACGGCGCTGGTGTTCGCGACCGGCATGCACACGGAGTTCGGCAAGATCGCGCATCTGACGCAGGCCGCCGTCGCGCCGCCGTCGCCGTTGCAGCAAGAGATCGCGCGGCTCTCAAAGGTGATCGCGCTGCTCGCCACCGTGCTGGGCGTGGTGTTCTTCCTGATCGGGCAGATGCTCGGCCTCGGGTTCTGGGCGAACTTCCTGTTCGCCATCGGCATCATCGTCGCCAACGTGCCGGAGGGCCTGCTGCCGACGGTGACGCTGGCGCTGGCGATGGCGACGCAGCGCATGGCGAAACGCAACGCCTTGATCCGGCACTTGCCGGCGGCGGAAGCACTGGGCTCAGCGACCGTCATCGTCACCGACAAGACCGGCACGCTGACCGAGAATCGCATGCGGGCGGTGAGCGCGCACTTTGTCAATGCAACGCGCGATCTCGCCACGCTGGCGCCGGCGGAGGCGGCGGGCCATGCGCCGTTCTTCGAGATCGCGCGCCATTGCCACAGCCTGCGCGAAGTCGCGCGCAACGGCGCCCCGGTGCTGCTCGGCGACCCGATGGAGGTCGCGCTGGTCGAAATGGCCGAACGCGTGCTCGGCAAGCGCGCACCCGCTGCGCCCTGCGACGAGCTGCCGTTCGATGCCGACCGCAAGCGCATGTCGACCGTGCACGAGCGGGAGGGGGAGGGGCCGGCGGCCCGCGTGCTGTATTGCAAGGGCGCGGTCGAACAGGTGCTGCCGCTGTGCACGCAGGGGCTCGCGCCGCAGGGGGGCGGCAGCGTTACGATGAGCGAAGCGCTGATGCAGGAGTTTCTCGCGGCGCAGGAGGAGATGGCCGAGCGCGGTTTGCGCGTGCTTGCGCTCGCGTACCGCGCGCTGGACACCAGCGTGCCGCGCGAGCAGTGGGAGGCATCGCTCACGCTCGCGGGGCTCGTCGGGCTGCACGATCCACCGCGGCCGGAAGTGCCGCAGGCCATTGCGATGTGCCGCGCCGCGGGAATCCGCGTGATCATGGTCACCGGCGATCATCCGCACACCGCGCGCGCCGTGGCGCGCGACATCGGACTCGCCACGGCGCCTGCGGTCATCATCGGCGAAACGCTGCAGCGGCTCACGGACACGCAGTTACAGCTCGCGCTCGACGCCGAGGAGATCCTGTTCGCGCGGGTGACCGCCGATCAGAAAATGCGCATCGTCGATGCGCTCAAGCGCAAGGGCCACGTGGTGGCTGTCACCGGCGACGGCGTGAACGATGCGCCGGCGTTGAGGCGCGCCGACATCGGCATTGCGATGGGCGTGGTGGGCACCGACGTCGCGCGCGGCGCGGCCGACATGGTGCTGCTCGACGACAATTTCGCTTCGATCGTCGCGGCGATCGAGGAAGGGCGCGCGGTGTTCCAGAACATCCGCAAATTCCTCACTTACATCCTCACCTCGAATATCCCGGAGATCGTGCCGTATCTGGCGTTCGTGCTGCTGCGCATCCCGTTGCCGCTCACCATCATCCAGATCCTCGCCGTCGATCTCGGCACCGACATGCTGCCGGCGCTCGCGCTCGGCGCGGAAAAGCCGGCGCCGGACATCATGCAGCAGCCGCCGCGCCGCCGCGACGAGCGGCTGATGAGCTGGCCGCTGATGGCGCGCGCCTATCTGTGGCTGGGCATGCTGGAAGCGGCGGCGGCGATGGCGGCGTTCTTCTTCGTGCTCGGCGACGGCGGCTGGCATTACGGCGAGCCGCTGGCGAGCGCCGATCCGCTGTATCTGCAGGCGACGACGGCGTGCCTCGCCGCCATCATCGTGATGCAGGTGGTGAACGTGTTTCTGTGCCGCGACCCGCGGGAAAGCGCGTTCGCCGCGGCATTGAAATATAATCCGTTGATTTTATTTGGAATTATTGTAGAGATCGCACTGATCCTGGCGATCGTCTACAGCGCGCCCGGCAATGCGGCGTTCGGCACCGCGCCGATCGCGTTGGAAGTGTGGCTGTTCATGCTGCCGTTCGCCGCCGCCATGCTGGCACTGGAAGAAGGCCGCAAGTGGTGGCTGCGGCGCCGGGTTTAA
>CAYIRZ010000408.1:0-2692 GCA_964365845.1 uncultured Streptomycetaceae bacterium | reverse complement strand
AGGGTGGACGGATACTCATCAAGCACCAGGCGGTTGCCCTGCGGCTCGCCGACATGGCGACCAAGCTCTGTGCCGTGCGCAGCCTGCTGCGTGAAGCCTCGCGCGCGGTCGACGAGAAGGCGCCGGACGCCGATCAACTGTGCAGCATGGCCAAGGTATTCGCCTCCGAAGAGGTGCTCAAGGTGTGCCAACATGCGATGGAACTGCATGGCGGCAATGGCGTGATGCTCGACTTCGGCATCGAGAAGCTGTTCCGCGATGCCGCGGTGTTCCTGCACATGGATGCGACCGTTGACATCTCGCGCTTCAAGATCGTCAAGGCCATGTTCCCCGATACCGCGGGGGTCTACGCCGGGCCGGAACAGTAACGGATTAATCTACGCGCTGCCGGATCAAAAAGATCAACAAAAACATGGCCGAAGCAACGGTCCCGGTCGACCGGCAACCGGGTACTTCAGCCCAGGCACGGAGAGACAACCATGCGGCACGCCTTGAGGATAATGCTGGGATTCGCTTGGGCCGTCCTGGCCAGCCTGCAGCCGGTGCCAGCAAGCGCGGCGCAAACCACAAGCTACCCCACCAAGCCGGTCCGCATCATCATCGCCAACACCACCGGCACCTCGGTTGACACCCTGAGCCGGGTGCTCGCCGTCAAAATGAGCGACGCGTTGGGACAGCAGATGGTGGTGGATAACCGCGCCGGCGCGGGCGGCACCATAGGCGCCGAGATCGCCGCGCAATCGTCGCCCGACGGCTATACGCTGTTTCTGACCTCCACCGGCGTGCAGGTGGTTTCGCCGCAGCTCTACAAGAAACTCAACTATCATCCGATAAAGGATTTCGAGCCGATCTCGCTGTTCGCCATCACCCAGAACATCCTGGTGGTGAACCCCACGCTGCCCTTCAAAAGCGTGAAGGACCTGCTCGCCTACGCCAGGGCCAATCCCGGCAAGCTCAACATGTCGAACGCCGGCTCCGGCTTCCAGAGCCATCTCGCCGGCGTGCTGTTCGCGCACCTGGCCAACATCGACGTGCGCCACGTGCCGTACAAGGGCGGCGCTTCGCTGATCGCGGTAATCGCCAACGAGTCGCAGTTCACGATCGCCCCCGGGCCATCGCTGATGGGCCATGTGCGGAGCGGCCGGCTGCGCGCGCTCGCAACCGGCGGCGAGAAACGCTCGTCTCTCACGCCGCACCTGCCCACCCTCATCGAGTCCGGCGTGCCGGGCTTTGTCTCGACCGGCTGGGCCGGGCTGATGGCGCCGAAGCATACGCCCAAACCCATACTCGACAAGCTGCACGCGACCCTGGTCCAGGCCGTCAACGATCCCGTCACGCGCAAGCAGCTCGAACGCCAGGGCGGCGAGCCGACCACCACTACGCCGGCGGAACTGATCGCGTTCATCAACAAGGAATACCAGCGCTTCGGTCAGGCGATCAAAATCGCCGGTCTCAACATCCAGTAGGCCTAGGGCCTGTTAACCATTACCCCATGAGTGCGGTAATGGTTAACAGGCCCTAACACATCGTCGTCAAAAAAGAGGGGGGAGGATGAAAACTCACAAACCTATTTATTTCCTGCTGCCGTTGGCATGGCTGATCGGATCGGCCGCACTCGACGCCGGGGCGCAGAGCTATCCGGCGCGGCCGATCCGGCTGATCGTGCCGCAGGCGCCCGGGAGTTCATCGGACACGCTGGCGCGCATCATCGCCATCGAACTCACGAAGCAGTTGGGGCAGCAGGTCGTGGTCGACAACCGTCCCGGCGGCGCGCTCACCATCGGCATGGATCTCACCGCGAAAGCCACGCCCGACGGCTATACCATCGGTTACGCCCCGGTCGGCGCGCTGGCGATCGGCCCCCACATGGTGCGCAATCTCTCCTACAACGTGCTCAAGGACTTTCAGCCGGTGGCGCAGACGGCCTCCAATTACCTGCTGCTCGCGGCCGCGCCGTCGCTTCCTTTCAGGAGCGTGCGGGATGTGATCGACTACGCGAAGCAGAATCCGGGCAAACTGTCCTATGCCTCTTCCGGCAACGGCACGCCGGGCCAGGTCGGCATGGAACTCTTCAAGTCCATGACCGGCACGCAGATCGTGCACATTCCGTACAAAGGCGGAGCGGCGGGCATCGCCGATCTCATCGGGGGGCAGGTGCAATTGATGATGGAGGGCTTGAACTCGATCACGCCGCACGCCAAGGCCGGCCGCGTGCGGGGGCTCGGTGTGAGCGGCGCCAAGCGCTCGGAAGCGCTGCCCGACGTGCCGACGATCGCGGAATCGGTGCCGGGCTACGAAGCCAGCACCTGGAACGGTATCGTGGTGCCGGTCGGCGTGCCCACCGCCATCGTCAAAAAACTCAACGCCGCAATCAACCAGGCGCTTGCCTCGCCGTCGCTCAAGGCCAGGTTCGCCGCCATCGGCGCCGAACCGGCCCAAGGCACGCCCGAGCAGTTCGCCGAACTCATCCGCACGGAATACGCGAAATGGGGCGAAGTAATCAGGCGCTCCGGCGCGAAGATCGACTGATTATTCCGGCTCATCGTGTAGGTAGCCGGAGCAGGGAGGGCTTGACGCTATAATGGCCCGAGACGCCCCACTCCCGGACCCCCATGTATCAGAGTTATTTCGGCCTCGCCGAAGCGCCGTTCTCCATCGCGCCAGACCCGCGTTATCTCTACATGAGCCAGCG
>CAYIRZ010000407.1:0-2696 GCA_964365845.1 uncultured Streptomycetaceae bacterium | reverse complement strand
ATACTTGTTGCCGGCGGGACCGAACTTGCGTTCGATATACGCCTGGCGCGACATGCCGCCTTCGGGAATGCCGGGATTCAACTGGAACGGCAGCCAGCGCACGGCCGGCTCTTCTGCATCGGGGAACTGCTCGCGGTAAAGGCGCAAAGCCGTCGCGAGGCGGCGCTTCCCGATGAAGCACCAGGGTCAAACCACGTCGGAAACGATGTCGATCTTCAGGCTCACGGCTAATCCTTTCTTTTCGGCCAACGGTTCGATGATACGATAACGTCCGGCAAAAAGCTTGCTTAAGGAGCTTGTCGGACTCCAGTCCGACAAGCTCCTAGGGGAAAAGTCATGGACTTGAAAATCAAAGACAAACTGGCGCTGGTCACGGGCTCGACTCAAGGCATCGGGCGGGCTATCGCGGAAGCCCTGGTGGCCGAAGGCGCGCGCGTGATCGTCAACGGGCGCAATGCGGCGGCGGTACAAGACGTCGCGGCAGCGTTATCGAGACATGGCGAGGCACACGGCATTGCCGCGGACCTGTCGACCGCCGAAGGTGCTCAAACAATCCTCAACAAAACGGCTGCAATCGGGACCGTCGATATCCTCGTCAACAATGTCGGATTCTTCGAGGTCAAGCCGTTCACCGATATTTCCGACCAGGACTGGCTGGACATGTTCGAACTCAACGTCATGAGCGGCGTGCGCCTGACGCGCGCGCTGTTTCCGGACATGCTGAAGCGGAATTGGGGCCGCGTCGTATTCATCGCCAGCGAGCAGAGCGCCAAACCGAACCCCGACATGCTGCACTACGCCATGACCAAGACCGCCCAGGTCTCGATCGCGCGCGGCCTGGCCGAACTCACCAAAGGCACCGGCGTGACGGTCAACAGCGTGCTGGCGGCGCCCACCTGGTCGGAAGGCGTGGAGACCTTTCTCGGCAAGATCGCGCTGCAGGCGGGAAAAAGCGTAGCGGACATGCGCACCGCCTATTTCGAGGAGCCCGGCGCGGCATCGCTGCTGCAGCGCTGGGCCACGCCGCAGGAGATTGCGGCGCAAGTCGTGTTTCTGTGTTCCGCCCGCGCCTCGGCGATCAACGGCGCGGCGCAACGCGTCGACGGCGGCATCATACGATCGCTGTTCTGATTTTTACCGCCAGCGTCAATCCCTGAACTGTTCGCACAGTCTGGCCCAGCGCTTGCAACGTGCCCCCCAATGCCAGCGCGCGGCGATGGAAATCGCCATAGCGATGACGGTGCGGGCTTTTGTCCGGCAGGCACGAAACGATTTCCGATTGCACGAACAATTTTCCCGCGCGCCCGAGAATGTGCGCGAGCGTCAGCGGGAACGGCATCATCGTGTTGCGCATGCTGCTCAGCCTCCTTCCCCTTCAGGGGGAAGGCCGGGATGGGGGACATCGTAACTCTTGCCGCTCTCGGCACACTCTTCACCTTCCCCTTCAGGGGGAAGGTTGGGATGGGGGTGGTTATGGCTTTGCAATGCGTTCCAGATTACAGCTTTGACTGCTTCAATCTCACCGAGCACTTCGTGATTCCAGAAACGCAACACTCGAAATCCATTTTTCTCAATTTTAGAAGTTCTCTTCGCATCGCGTCCCGCATTCTCCGCATGCTGACCACCGTCAATCTCGATCACCAGCCCCGCTTCAAGACAAACAAAATCCATAACAAAACCGGCAAGAGGGTGTTGGCGGCGAAACTTATAATTACCCAACTGTTTCATCCTGAGATGGCGCCACAGAAGTCGCTCGGCATCCGTCATATTCTTTCTGAGATCGCGGGAACGGTTTCTTTGTATCGGCGATAGCTTGGGCATCAATACCACCCCCATCCTAACCTTCCCCCTGAGGTGGAAGGAATTTAAACCTACGGTTCGCGCGCCAGCAACCGCGCATCGTCCGCATTCATGTCGGCAAGCCGATTGATGCCGGCCGCCGCAAAGCGCCGCGCCGCGGCCAGCGTTCGCGGGTCGCGTTCGTGGTCCAGCGCCCACTGCGCGTGACGCGCGAGCAGCGCCAGCGCCATCGCGCGGCCCAGCGTGAGCGCAAAGCGCCGCGCGCCGGCCTCGACCTGCGCTTCGCCCGCCTGCATCGCCTGCCCGAGCCAGGTTTCTGCCTGCTCGGCGGTCTGCTCGACGCGCGCCGAAATCTTCACCAGGTCGGGTTCGCGCACGCCCTGCAGGATAAAGCCTATTTCGCGTTTCAGCAGCGCGAGACCGCCGATCGCCTGCAAGGCGCGCAGCGCATCGAGCGACAGCACGTTGGTCGTTCCCTCCCAGATCGGCAGCACCTGCGCGTCGCGCAGCAGCAGCGGCAGCCCGGTATCCTCGACATAACCGGCGCCGCCGAAGGATTCGATGACCTCGGAGAGCACCGCGACGACCTGCTTTCCTGTCGTGAGTTTTACGATCGGCGTCAGCAGGCGCAGCAAGTCGGCCTGCTCGGGGCTGATCTGCCGCGCCTCGCTGCGCCCCAGCAGCTCGACCACGAAAAAAGTGAGATGCAGCGCGCCTTCGAATTCGGCCTGCAGCCCGGCGAGCGTGTCGGCGTGCAGCGGTTTTTCAATCAGCGGCGCACCGAATGCAATGCGCTTGCCGGCAAAGTCGCGCGCCAGCGCCAGCCCGCGCCGCATCAGCGCGCACGCGCTCACGCTGTTCCAGGTGCGCGTGATGTTGAGCATGGGCGCGATATT
>CAYIRZ010000406.1:0-2698 GCA_964365845.1 uncultured Streptomycetaceae bacterium | reverse complement strand
GCGGCGGCGGGCAAGCATACGTTCCTCGACAAGCCCATCGCCACCACGATCGCCGATGCGCGCGCGATTACCGCGGCCTGCCGCAAGGCCGGTGTCGTGCTCGCGCTCGGCTACCAGCGGCGCAAGGAGAGCCAGTTCCGCTGGGTCCGCAAGCAGATCGACGACGGCGTGTTCGGCAAGATGGTCAACGCCGAAGCCAACATCAGCCGCGATCGCCTCGGGAAATTCGAGGCCGGTTCATGGCGCTACACCGCCGAAGGCATGCCCGGCGGCGTCATGCTGCAGATCGGCATCCACTACGCCGACGTGCTCGAATACCTGATGGGCCCGATCAAGTCGGTCATGGGCAGTGTTGCCCAGCTCGTGCTCCCCGGAGAAAATCCCGACATCGCCAGCCTGATACTGGAGCACCAGAACGGCGCGCGGTCCACGCTCAATGCCTGCTACGCCTCGGCCTCCGAGTATTACCTCATGAACATCTACGGCAAGGAAGCGACCGCGTACTACGATCTGCATCAGGGCATGAGATTCCTCAAGCGCGGCACCGACCGCACGGATCCAGTACCCTATGAAAAGAACGACACCATCGTCGAAGAGCTCGAGGAGTTCGCGGCCGCGGTGCGCGGCGAGGGACAGCCCGAAATGGACGGCGAGAAGTCAACCGCCTCCCTCGCCGTCCTGCTCGCCGGTGTCAAGTCGGCGCGCGAGGGGCGGCGCGTCGAAGTCGCGGAGATTCTTGCCGGAGACTAAAGAAGCCACAGAGAGCACAGAGAGCACAGAGAAATTACATTAATCAGGAGGAGGACAGTCGTGAAAAAACACATCAGAATTATGGCGGCAATCGGCGGCGCGGCGCTTATCGCCGCGGCACCTGTGCAGGGGCAGGAAACGCCCTATCCGAAAAGGGGCAACATCGAGATGACGGTGCTGTTCCCGGCAGGCACGTCGGCGGATGTCACCGCGCGCGTGCTGGCGCAGGGCATGGCGAAGCAACTCGGCGTCAACCTCATCGCGGTAAACCGCCCGGGCGCGGGCGGCGCGATCGGCTACAAGTATATCGTCAATCAGAAACCGGACGGCTATTCGCTGGTGTGGAACTCGAATTCGATCTCCACGACCTATCATTCCGGCCAGCTGCCGTTCGATTACCGCGCCTTCGATCCGGTGGCGCGGGTGTTGGTGGAGTCGGTGGTGGTCGCGGTCCGCAGCGAATCGAAATGGAAGACCTTGAAGGAACTCATCGCGGACGCGAGATCACGGCCCGATGCGATCACGGTCGCCAATTCCGGTGTCGGCAGCCACACCCATGTATCCGCCGTCGCGCTCTTCAAGGCCGCCAAGGCCGAGGTAACGGACGTGCCGTACGCCGCGGCGCAGATCATTCCCAACCTGATGGGCGGCCACGTCGATGTGGTGGTGCAGTTTCCCGCGGCGCTTGCGGGCCACGTCGCGGCGGGCCGGGTCCGTCTGCTCGCGGCGCTGTCGTCCCAGCGCGACCCGGTGTTCGCCGACGTGCCGACCGCGCGCGAGCTCGGTGTTGACGTCTCGATGGAGGCCTGGCGCGGCATCGCGGTGCCGAAGGGCACGCCGCAAGCGGTCATCGCCGTGCTGGAAAAAGCGATACGCGAAACCGTGCAAAGCGCAGAGTTCGCCGCGGCCACCGAGAAGCTGTACGTGCGGCCGGGATTTCTCCCCGCCAAGGAGTTCGGGGACATGATCGCCAGGGAAGATGTCGAAACGGCCCGCATCATGCAGTTGATCGGCCTGAAAAAATCACCTTGATATCAAACGCTGGAAACGCACAGAAAAATCCGATTTAGCCGCCAAGTGAATTGAATAGGAAATCATCATGACCGGCGATTATATTGAGATGTGCCTGCGCCTGGCGGCGGCCCTCGCCGTGGGCGGACTTATCGGCATGGAGCGCAGTTATCACGGCCGGCCCGCCGGCTTTCGCACGCATGCCCTTGTTTGCATTGCTTCGACACTGCTGATGCTGGTCACTGTCTATGAAAGTCAATGGTTTCCAGCCGCGTACGCATCGCGGGTTGTCATCGATCCCACCCGCATGTCCCAGGGCATCATGACCGGCATCGGCTTTCTCGGTGCCGGTGTAATCATGAAGGAAGGCTTGTCCGTCAGGGGGCTGACAACCGCGGCCTCGATATGGATTACCGCGGCGATCGGAATCCTGGTCGGCATAGGCTTCTATTTCCCGGCTGGAATCGCGACCGCGCTGACGCTGGGCGTACTGTCGTTGTTCAGATTGCTCGAAATCAAAATGCCGTCGCAATTTTATGCGCACTTCACGGTGAAATTCCCGCTTGCCAACGCCATGCCTGAAGCAGAGCTTCGGAAAATGGTCGGCGAGCTTGGTTTCACCATAGCCAATTTGAACTACCGGCTTACGGGGGAAAGAACCTATTTCGAATATCGAATGACCATGCGCACCCTTGATGCCAACAATGTCCGGTTGTTATCCGAGCGTCTGAACCGATCTCCGACGGTTTTGGAATATCGAATCTCGCCCACCGGAGACTAAAAGTCCGTAACAAAATAAAAAAATGGGTCTTGGTCTTTTTGAAATACGCTCGTAGCAAAATATAATATATTGTTTTATAAGGATAATTTATATGGCCGCGATATCCATTCCCAACCCGGTAAAAGAGATGATGAAGGCCGGCAAAGTCGCGCTGGG
>CAYIRZ010000405.1:0-2701 GCA_964365845.1 uncultured Streptomycetaceae bacterium | reverse complement strand
TTTTTCCAGATCTCGCTGATGCGGGAATCGTTCTGGAACAGCCTCATCGTGGCGGGCCTGTCGGTGGTCTTCGCTTCGCTGATCGCGCTGCCGCTCGCCTACTTTACCGTGCGTTTCGAGTTCCGCGGCGCGCTGTTGATCCAGACACTGGGCATACTGCCGCTGATCATGCCGCCGTTTGTCGGCGCGGTCGCGATGCAGCTGCTGTTCGGACGCAGCGGCTCGGTCAATCTGCTGCTGGGCGAGTGGTTCGGCATCAACCTGCCGATCATGCAGGACCTGAACGGCGTGATTTTCGTCGAAGCGCTGCACTACTTTCCGTTCATTCTCATGAACCTGGTGGTCTCGCTCAACAATATCGACAGCTCCATGGAGGAATCGGCGCAGAACCTCGGCGCCAGCGGTTTCCGGCTGTTCCGCCGCATCGTGTTTCCGCTGGCGATGCCGGGTTATATCGCCGGCGCGGCGCTGGTGTTCATCAAGGTGTTCGACGACCTCGGCACGCCGCTGGTGCTCAACGTCACCAACATGCTGGCGCCGCAGGCCTACCTGAGGATCACCTCGGTCGGCATCGAGGATCCGATCGGCTATGTCATCAGCGTGCTGATGATAGGCTTCTCGCTGTTCGCGCTGTGGGCTTCGGCGCTGGTGCTCAAAGGCCGCGACTACGCGACCCTGCAGCGTGGCTATTCCGGCCTCGCCAGGCGTCGGCTCAGGCCCTGGCAGTCGGTCGTCGCCTATGGCTGGATCACCCTGGTGCTGCTGTTGGTGCTGTCGCCGCACATCGGCATCCTGCTCCTGTCCTTCGGCAATATATGGAGCTTCAGCGTGCTGCCCGACAGTTTCACCCTGGAACACTACGTGACCGTGGCACAGGACTCCCCGCGCATGGTCTGGAACACCATGCTTTACTGCGGGCTCGCCGCCACGCTCGATATCATCCTCGGCACCGCGATTGCTTATCTGATCCTGCGCACCCGGCTGCCGCTGCGGCGCTCGCTCGATTTCATGGCGAGCGCCGCGCTCGCCATCCCCGGCGTGGTGCTCGCGATCGGCTACCTGCGCACCTTCAGGGGCATGCAGCTGCCGTTCATGGACGAAATGCTGACCTCCTCGTGGATACTCATCATGCTCGCCTACACCGTGCGCAGGCTCCCTTATGCGCTGCGTTCCTGCATGGCCGCCATGCAGCAGATGCATGTATCGCTTGAAGAGGCCGCGGAGAACCTCGGCGCCAACAAACAGCGCACCCTCTACCGCATCGTGGTGCCGCTGATGGCCGGCGGTATCCTTGCCGGATTCGTCACCAGCTTCATGACCGCCGCCGTCGAACTGTCGGCGACCATCATGCTGACCACGACCCAGACCAACGCGCCGATGTCGTACGGCATTTATCTTTATATGCAAAGCGCCGCCGGGCGCGGGCCGGGCGCCGCCCTGGGCGTGCTCGCCGTGCTGATCGTCGCGCTCGGCACCTATTTCTCCCATCGCCTGATCCGCAGCCGCGCCGCGGACCAGGAAGCACGCCCCCTGCAAAAAATCGAGGTGTAAACCATGCCCCCTTTGAACAAAGTCAGGGTTGATATCTCCAGCGTCTCGCTGGCCTATGGCAGGACGCCGGTGCTGCGCGACATCAGCATGAACATAGAGCCGGGCGAATTCTTCGCGCTGCTCGGCCCATCGGGCTCGGGAAAATCCACGCTGTTGCGGCTGATCGCGGGATTCAACCAGGCGCAGGCGGGAACCATCACCATAGACGGCAAAGACATCACGCGCGTGGCGCCATGGCAGCGCAATATCGGCATGGTGTTCCAGAACTATGCGCTGTGGCCGCACATGACGGTGAACGAGAACGTCGCTTTCGGACTGGTCGAGCGCAGGCTCCCGCGCGAAACGATCACGCGCAAGGTCGCCGCGGCGCTGGAACTGGTGGGACTCCCGGAATACGGCGAACGCCGTCCGAATCAGCTCTCGGGCGGCCAGCAGCAGCGCGTGGCGCTGGCGCGCACCATCGCCATCGAACCCAAGGTGCTGCTGCTGGACGAGCCGCTGTCCAACCTCGACGCCAAGCTGCGCGTCCACATGCGCACCGAACTGCTGGCGCTGCAAAGAAAGCTCGGCATCACCACTCTATTCGTGACCCACGACCAGGAGGAGGCGCTGTCGATCTCCGACCGCGTCGCGGTGCTGGACGGCGGCATCATCCAGCAGATCGGCACGCCGATGGAACTCTACGACCGCCCGGTGAACCGCTTCATCGCCAACTTTGTCGGCACCATCAACCTGCTGAAGGGCAAAGTCGAATTCGTGGGCGCGGGCGTGGCATTCGATTCGCAGGCGCTGGGCCGCATCACGCTGCCGCAAATCGCCGGAGCTCGCGCCGGCGAAGCCGAGATCGCCATCCGGCCGCATGCGCTGACGCTGCTGGCGCCCGGCGACCCTCCCGATCCGGGCCAGGTCTGGGCAGAGGGGATGATCGCCGAACGTGAGTTTCTGGGCGAGTTCATACGCTACAGGGTGAAAGTCGGCGACACCGAGCTCACTGCCGATGCGCCGCATTTCAGCGGCCGCCTGGCCTACGTGCCGGGCAACCCGGTAAAAATCGGCATCAATCCCGCGCAGGTCAATCTGCTCACGGCGTAGCCGCTAGCAGTCTGTCGGACTTTGCTAATGTACGCAGTGACGAATGCAACCGGTATGG
>CAYIRZ010000404.1:0-2722 GCA_964365845.1 uncultured Streptomycetaceae bacterium | reverse complement strand
CTGCCCGACCGGCCGGGCGTGCGCGAGGGAATCCTGCGCGGCATGTATCGGTTGCGTGAGGCGACAGGCGTGAGGCGTGAGGGGAGGGTCCAGCTCCTCGGCAGCGGCACCATTCTGCGCGAAGTCATCGCAGCTGCGGAGATACTGGAGCGGGACTGGAATATCGCTGCGGATGTGTGGAGCGTCACCAGTTTCACCGAGCTCAGGCGCGACGGCATGGGGGTCGAGCGCCACAACCGTCACGATCCCGGCACCGAGCGCCGCGCGAGCTACGTCGAGCAGTGTCTGGCCGAAACCAGGGGCCCCGTCATCGCTGCCAGCGATTATGTGAGCGCGGTGGCGGACCTGATCCGGCCGTACATCCCCTCCTTGGCGAGGAGGGGTGGCGGCGAAGCCGACGGGGTGGTGCAGCCGCGTCGCTACGTGACGCTGGGCACCGACGGTTTCGGCCGCAGCGACACGCGCGCGGCGCTGCGCGATTTCTTCGAAGTCAGCGCCGCGCATGTGGTCATCGCCGCGCTCAAGGCGCTTGCCGATGAGGGCAGTGTTGCGCCCGCGATCGTGGCGCGCGCGATGACGCAATACGGCGTCGCGTCCGACCGGGCGCTGCCCTGGGAGCGCTGAATCCAGAATTTCCAGTTCTGCCAAAGACCAAAATCTCCTCAGCCACAGAGGACACAGAGGACACAGAGAAACAACAAAAACGGGAAAGATTTGCCTTTTCTCTGTGACCTCTGTGACCTCTGTGTCCTCTGTGATCTCTGTGGCAAATGCTTTTGATCTTCGTCCTTTTGTCCAGACAGGCATCAGCGGTTCCATTACCTGTTTTCTGGGATAATGATCTTCTGTGGCTAACAACGGTTTAAGAGCCCCTAACATCATGAAACGCGTGATGCGCTGGCACGATTTTGGCTCAGGACGCGAAGCTTTCCGCAGCCAATATCGCGAATATTGGCAAGGGGAGCGACAAAGCCATGGGCCAAAACTCGTGCCAGCCCGAAGGGTTGCAGCCAAAACCGGCGGCACGCCGAAGCGTGGAGCAGGGGCCCCGCTTGCGGGGATGCGACCGCGTAGGCGTGCACAAGGACCGCGCATTATGGCGTGCGACTGTCCCGCTGCGGGGTCGCATCCAATCGCGAAGCGATCGGAACCTGCTCCGCCCTGCGCGGGACACTTTGTCGGCCGGTTTGACCATATTCGCGATATGCTCTGCGCCATCCTTCGCGTCAGCACCAATTTTGGCTGCAACGCACACGTGTTTCATGATGTTAGGGGCTCTAAATAATGCGCGTCGGCCTTTTCGTCACCTGTCTTGTCGATTTGATGCGGCCCAGCATAGGCTTTGCCGCCTTGAAGCTGCTGGAAGCCGCCGGCTGTGAAGTCATCGTGCCCAAAACGCAAACCTGTTGCGGCCAGCCCGGCTACAACTCAGGCGACCGCGCTTCGGCGCTGGCACTCGCGCGCAAAGTGCTGGCCGAGTTCGAGGCATGCGATTATGTGGTGGCGCCTTCGGGTTCGTGCAGCGGCACGATACGCACCCACTATCCGGATCTGTTTTCCGGAGAGCCTGCCGAACTCGAGCGGGTGAAACGCCTGTGCGCGCGCACCTACGAGCTGACCGATTTTCTGGTCAATGTCGTCAAGCTCGAACAGGTGCCGGGGCGGTTTGACGGGACCGTGACTTATCACGATTCCTGTGCCGGTCTGCGCGAAATGGGTGTCAAATCGCAGCCGCGCCAACTGCTTGCCAAAGTGCCCGGCCTCAAGCTCACGGAAATGGCGGAGCCCGAAACCTGCTGCGGCTTCGGTGGCACCTTCGCGATCAAGTTCGGCGAGATTTCGACGCGGCTCGCCGACAACAAGTGCAATGACGTTGGGGCGACCGGCGCCGATGCGCTGGTGCTCGGCGACCTGGGCTGCATGCTCAACATCGAAGGCCGGCTGCGCCGGCGCGGCGACATGAAAACGAAGGTGCTGCATGTTGCCGAAGTGCTGGCGGGTTCGGAAGAATCGTGAAAAATCTAATGATCGGCTGGACTTACGTGCGGCGCGCCGAGGCCGAAGCGCGGCGGAGATTCAAACCGGATCCCACACGCGCGGTAGCCTTGCGGTACGCTGCCGGTGGCGCCGTGGTTTGCGCTATACTGCAAACTGGTTGACCAGTTCACGCGAGGTCCGTATGAAAACCGTCGGCGCATTCGAAGCCAAGACCCATTTCTCGCAATTGCTCGATAAGGTGGCGAACGGTGAGAGCATCACCATCACCCGACACGGCGAGCCCGTGGCGCAGTTGGTCCCCGCCAAGCCTGCGCGCGATCCCCAGGCTCTGGAGGCGCTGGTCGAGGAAATCAAGCGCACACGCAAGGGCCGCTCGCTCGGGGGGATCAAGATCAAGGATTTGATTCACGAAGGCCATAAATACTGATGCCGCGCCGCTCGCTGCGGATGCGGCAGCAGTCCGTCGCCTATCTGCCGCCGGCACTGGTGCTGGATTGCTCGGTGGCGGTCGCGTGGTATCTCGAAGGCGAGGGTACCGATTTTACCGACAGCCTGCTGCACGCGATTCCGAAGCTGGAGATTTGGGTGCCGGCGCTTTGGATGCTTGAGTTTTCCAATGCGCTGTTTGCCGCCGAGCGGCGACGCCGCATCAGCGCTTCCGAGCGCGCGCAGATTGTCGGGCAGGCAAGCCTGCACTCGCTCAACGTAGACCCGCATGTCATGT
>CAYIRZ010000403.1:0-2730 GCA_964365845.1 uncultured Streptomycetaceae bacterium | reverse complement strand
CATGTTGGCGAGGCTCAGCGCGGCGTTTTTCACCTGCGCATGCTGCGCGAGACGGCGGGTCTTGGAAATCCCCCCCGAGCAGCTATGCTCGCTGCGGGTCGAGCCGTTCACGATCAGAATCCGCGACGGTGACCGGGGATCCTTCTGCCGCTTTTCCGCCGCGTCGATCCTGGCCCGCGCTTCCAGCCATTCGACGGGAAGCGGGAAGGCGGGATCGGCATATCCGGCTCCCGCGGGCTTTTGACGCGGCGACTTGCGATAAGCGATGTAGCCATCCCACGCTTTCTCGAACACCTTCTCGAGTTCAGACCGCACCTCGTCGAAGGCCGGATCAAAGAAACGTTCGAAGAAACGTTCGCGAAACTGCTCTTTGGTGAGCGGAACATACTCTGCCTGGCGCCGGACAGCCGGTTTGGACATGAGACACCTCCTTAGATTTTCGTTCGACGCTTGGTCGAACAGGAAACACTTTTATTCCACCCGCTGATACAGCGCCAGGTAATCCGCCCGGGTCATCGGCGCAGCCCGCGCCACGGCCAGCAGATCGTCGAGATGCGCCGCCGTGCTGACGCCGACCAGCGAGGTGCCCAACCCGGGCGTCGAGCGGTTGAACTGCAGCGCGCGCTGCGCGTTGTTGGCGAACTGCGGCAAGGCGCGGCGCATCGCGTCCTCGCAATGCCCGGCAAGCCTGCCCTTGGCCAGCGTGTGGCTTGCCATCACATAGACCTTGAGCTGGAATGCCGCCTGTATCGTCGAAGCGACATTGCCGTGGCCGGTGGCCTGGTTGAAGCGCGTGAAGCCTTCGGGCATCGCCTGGTTGAAGGGCAGTTGCACCAGCTTGAAACTGTGTTTCGCCTGCGCTTCCTGCCGGGCGATCTGCGCCGCCTTCTCGGCCAGGCCCTGCAGTGAAGTCAGCGATTGGAACAGCGCGTCGTCGGTCTCAACGCGAAAGCCGTTGAAGGTCGAAATGCCGTAGCAGCGGATCTTGTTTTCCTTCACCGCCTGCTCCAGCACCGCGAACACGCTTTGCAGCTTGCGGTTGAGTGCGTCCTTGCCGATGCGCGGAATGTGCACCTCGGGCTGGTCGACGAGGAAGGCGTCGAGCGTTTCCAGACCCAGCGCCGCGCGCATATCCTCGATCTGCTGCGCGATGTGGCCCGGACTCAGCAGGTGCACGTCGGTGAGATCGTCGCGCCGGCCGAGCCCCTTGCGCGCGATGCGGGCCTCGAACCACGCATCGAGATCGTCCGGCATGCCCTCGTCGAAACGCAGGAATCCGCCTTTGGCAATCACGAACGCCTGCTCGCGTTTCACCCCCTCGGCAAACGCGCGGCGCAACCCCTCGCCGACCGCGCGCGCCGAACGCCCGTAGCGATAATGCGCGGCGGTGTCGATGACATTGATGCCGGAAGTGAGCGCGCGGCGCACAATCTCCGCGTAGTTCTCGTCGACCTCGTCGCTCGCCGCACCGGGAAACGTGCCCAGCCCCAGCGAGGACAGCTTCAGATGTTGGTTGAGAAAATCGCTGTAGTGGCCGTCAGCGAGATCGGCGCCGAAGGTTTTGGCGTAGTCCTCGGTGGCGGCGCGTGTGGCATGGCCGGGCACCAGCACGGTGTTATTCATGTTCGGAAATACGGGTGGCAGCAGACATCTTTCGCAAGCTGTTGTATTTGTTTATTTATTTTTTTAGTCTGGAGATGGTCGAAACGCGACGCGAACAGCTTCGAAAAATACGGTTCGTCCTCATCCAGATGCCAGCCGGCGCTATGCAGCACTGCGGCACCCGCGGCGGGAATGGCTTCTGGCAACTCCCGCCCCGACAGCAGCGCCCACAGTCCCGTCCATGCCCGCGCCAGCAGCAGCGGATGATAGCCGCCGCCGCCCGTCACCAGCAGCCGCGGCGTGCCGTCGGCGTGGCGCGGCGAGGTGTCAATTATTTTTTTCACGATATCCAGAAAGCACTCGGTGGAAATGTTCAGCTTGCCGAGTGGATCGGCGGCGAGCATGTCGGTGCCCGCCTGCAGCACCACCGCGTCGGGCCGGAATTTTTCGATTGCAGGTTCCCACACGGCATCGAACAGCACACGGTACTCGGCATCATGCGTGCCCTGCGGCAGCGGCACGTTGATCGTGGCGTGGCCACCCTGGGCACTGCCGCAATCGGCAAGCTGCCCGCCGCGAAACGGATAAGCATAGGCCGTATCCATGTGCAGCGACAGCGTCAGCACTTCGGGATCGTCGAGGAACGCGGCCTCGACGCCATCGCCGTGATGCGCGTCGATGTCCGCATACAGCACGCGCCAGCCCGCCTGCCTCAAACGCAGGATTCCCAGCACCGGATCGTTGAAATAGCAGAAACCCTGCGCGGTAGCTGCGCGCGCGTGATGCATGCCGCCGGCGGGATTGAACGCGACGCGGCCTTTCAGCACCTCCTCCGCCGCCTGTATGCTGCCGCCGGTGGCGCGCGCCGGAATCGTGAACAGGTGGTCGAAGTACGGATTCTCCGCCGTGCCGAGTTGATAGCGCTCGCGGTCGCTGTCCTGCAGCCTGCCGTTCGCCTCCGCCGCGCGCATTGCCGCGATGTAATCCCCGGTATGAAACCACGCCAGTTCTTCGACTTCCGCCACGCGGCCCGGCAGCATCTCGTCCTCGTTCAGCGCATCGTAAGCGCGAATCAGGTCGATCGCCAGCGCCGTGCGCGGGATCGCCAGCGGATGATTGTTGCGGTAC
>CAYIRZ010000402.1:0-2733 GCA_964365845.1 uncultured Streptomycetaceae bacterium | reverse complement strand
CCGTAGACGCGGTCCTTGGCCACGGCGAGCTGGGTGTCGTCGTAATCGTCGGCGTGGATGGCGATGCCGTTGGCAAACGCCGCGAAGCGCGCCGGCACCTTCATATTGGTGCCGATCACGGTCGCACCCTTGTCGGTCGGAATGCCGAGCGACTTGAGGTAGGTGCGAACGATGTGGCCGGATTCGGCGGCATTGCCGGCGAGCGCGAGGCCGATGCCGTCGAGGATGGAGCGCTTGCCGAGGCGCATGACGTCGGCCGGAATGCGGGAAGATTTGGTGGCGGTGATGAATTGCGCGACGTAAGCAGTCAGGGATTTTTCGGAGATCATGATCGTTTCTTTTTGAAAGAGAGGATTTTTGTGAATTTTGCGCTTTGATGGGTTCTACAGCGCCTCGGCGACAGCCTTGCCGGGATCGGCAGCAATGGATACCCGGCCTGGCGATTCTATAACAGCGCGAGGATTTGTGTCGACCGGGCTTGAATCGCCGTGCTATGCTTTTTGATTCCGGATCAATCACCGCGATTTCAGGCATGCATTCTTTATTTCGTGCGCGACTCGAAGCCGGAAAGACCGTTACCGGCCTTATTCTTTTCACCGGCAGCCCGATGATCGTCGAGCTGGCGGCGGCGGCCGGCACCGACTTCGTCATCATCGACATGGAGCACAGCGCGCTCGATCTCGACCGCTGCGCGCACGTGATCCGCGCGGCGGACGCCGCCGGTATCACGCCTTTCGTGCGCGTGCCCGAAGTCGATGCCGCGCTCATCAAGAAACTGCTCAACATGGGCGCGGCCGGCATCGCTGTGCCGCACGCCAACCGCGACAACTGCGCCGCCGCGCTGCGCGCCGTCCGCTATGCGCCCGAGGGCGACCGCGGCGCCTGCGCCATTGTGCGCTCGGCAGGCTATGCGCCCGGCGACTGGGACGCGCACGCGCGCAAGGCCAACCGCGAAGTCATGGTCATCCCTTTGCTCGAGGACAAGGAGGCCATAGCCGATTTCGACGCGCTTGTTGCGATGCCCGGCCTCGAGGTGTTTTTCATCGGTCCGACGGATCTGTCGATTTCGCTCGGCGTGCCGCACGCGACTTTCGACGAACCCGCGATGAGCGCGGCCCTCGACAAGGTAGTGGCTGCGGCAAAGCGCCACGGCAAGCGCGTGATGACCACGATAGGCAACAAGCCCGATCCGGTTTACGGCAAATCGGTCGCGCAGCGCGGCGTGCAGGCGATCGTGCTCGGTACCGACGGGCATCTGTTTCTCGACATCTGCCGGCGGTTGAATATGATTAAGAACTGACACAGAGGGCGCAGAGAAAACCAAAAACGGGGTCAAGCGCGTTCGCATGGTGAACGCGGCGCCGGGCCGCGAAAGCCTGCTAAAATGTCCGCTTCTCCGCGCCATGCGCTTGGTTGTCCGGCGGCGCGACCAAAATCCGATGAGGAGGAATGAAGTGGGCTCGACTATTGCCGAGAAAATCCTCGGCGCTCATTCCGGTGGTAAAACAGTCCGGGCCGGAGAGGTGGTCGTCGCCAGCGTCGATTTCGCAATGGTGCACGATGCGCGCGCGGCCAATGCGCTCAAGATGATCGCGAAACTCGGCGCGAAATCCCTGCCGTTCGTCACCAAAACCGCATTCGTGCTCGACCATTATTCGCCGCCGCCCAATGCCGAGGCGGCCAATACCCATGCCGCGATGCGCGCTTTTGCCGATGAGCACGGGGCCGTGCTCTACGACGTCGGCGATGGCATCTGTCACCAGGTGCTGCCGGAAGGCGGGCATCTGACCTGCGGCGATCTGGTGGTCGGCACCGATACCCACTCCACGACGTACGGCGCATTCAACGCCTTCGGCACCGGTGTCGAGGGCACCGACGTGTCCGCGGTGTTGATGACCGGAAAGCTGTGGTTCCGCGTGCCGGAAACCATACGCGTCGAGTTGCGCGGCAAACTCCAACCCGGCGTATGGGCCAAGGACGTGACGCTCCACATGCTGGGACGCCTCGGCGCGGAAGGCGCCAACTACCGCGCGCTCGAGTACTGCGGCACGGCGGTGTCGGCAATGGACATCGACGATCGCATGACGCTGTCCAACCACGCAGCGGAACTCGGAGCAAAAGCCGCAATACTCGAAGCCGATGAGAAGACCTTCGTCTGGCTGAAAGCGCATGGCGCGCGCGCGCCCAAGCCGGTTGCGGCCGATCCCGATGCCCGTTACGTGGAGCGCATCGACATCGATGTTGCGCAACTGCCGCCGCAGGTGGCGCGCAGGCATCTTATCGACGACGTGGCCGGCGTGCCCGAAGTCAAAGGCCAGAAAATAAACGTGGCGCTGATCGGCACCTGCACCAATGGCCGGCTCGACGATATCCGGCAGGCGGCGGCGATACTCAAGGGCAGGCATATCGCCAAGGGCGTGCGCATGATCGTCACGCCGGCGTCGCGCCAGGTCTATCTCGCCGCGGCGCGCGAAGGCCTGATCGAGGCGCTGACCCTGGCCGGAGCGTCGGTGGAAGCGGCGGGCTGCGGCACCTGCGTCAACTTCACCGGCCACCTGATCACCGGCGACAATGAGGTCGTGATCTCCAGCGCCAACCGCAATTTCAAGGGTCGGCTCGGCAATTCCCAATCCGAGATCTGGATCGGCTCGGCCGCCACCGTGGCTGCTTCTGCGCTTGCTGGTTATATCACTGATCCACGCACCATCGAAGGCGGGAAGTGGCGGCCGACAA
>CAYIRZ010000401.1:0-2751 GCA_964365845.1 uncultured Streptomycetaceae bacterium | reverse complement strand
CCGCGGCGCCGGGCCATTTCCTCGGCGCTGTGGGCATGGTCCTCTTCGTCGATGGCGATCGCGATCTGCCTGCCGCCCAAGAGTTTCGGCATGCCCATGAACGTGTGTGACGGCTCGGGAAACGGCGGGTGGTAGTTATATGCGCCCAGGGTGCGTGGCTTGCGGATATCGGAGACGTCGATCACGCGCACGCCGCCGTGCCAGCAGCCGGCGAACAAGCGGTTGCCGACGCGCACCGTGTGGTGCAGACGATGCTGCCGCCCGGGCCACGCCGGTTTCTCGCCGCCGGCGAGATGCTGCCCCGGCAGCCACCAGCGCGAGACCTCCTCGGGCCGGACCGGATTGCGGATGTCGTAGATCACCAGGATGTTGCCGATGTAGCCCGGCATCTCGGTGGAGATGTAGGCGTAGTCCGCGTCCATGTCGAAACGGTGGACGCCGATGCCGTGGGTCTTCTGGAAGGTGATGAGTTTGGGTTGGGTCTTGTCGGACACATCGTAGATCTTGAAGCCGCCCTGGTTGTAGGGATTGCGCTCGGCTGCTTCGACCGCCGGGATGTCGGTCGCCTTGACGCCGAGCTTCCCGGCGAGTTCGGCATGGCTGGGATCGCGCCCGAGCGCCTCGCGCAACTGCGCGCGCAGCTTCGGCAGTTCGTCGGCTTTGCGGCCGATCGCGGTCATGTTGCGCTCGCTGTTGACGATCATGATGTCGCCGATGACGCGCGCCTTGTGACTATGCGAAGTCGGATCGTCGAGGAAAATTTGCGACACGATGCGCGGGTTTTTCGGATCGGACACGTCGAGTATGCTGGTGCCGAGCTGCTCCTGGTTCGGAATGTGGCCGATGTAGGCGTGGTTGCCCGCGACGTACACCTGGCCCGCGCCCGGCAGTTCAAGTCGGGAGAGGCGTTTTACATTGCGCGCGAGTTGCGCGGCGCTTGGCGTTCCATCCATGGTTTTCCCCGGGTTTGAGTTCAGTCCAAATTCTACCTCACAGTCCGCTGCCTGGTTTTGGCCGCTTGACTAAGAGCGCATTTCAAAAAGACCAAGACCAATGTAGCCGCCCGGCCCTCACTCCTGACCTCTCTCCCGGAGGGAGAGAGGAAGCATTTGCCTCCCTTCTCCTTCCGGGAGAAGGGGCAGGGATGAGGGATGGGCGGCTAATTTTTTATTTTGTTACGGGCTCTAAGGGCTTTGAGCCACATTGTGGAGCAGTGTCATTTCGCGCGTGTTTTTGGCAGAATAGACCGGGGCCTCATCAATCAAACCAGTAACAACGCGCCCTGCATGGCATCGAATCCGGAATTCACAAGGAGGAGATCGTGAACGCCACTCTGAAATTCAGCTTGCTGTCCCTGCTGTTGGTTTTCGCCGCGGTGACCTGGGGGCAGGATTATCCCAAGAGGTCGGTCAGAGTGGTGGCGCCGTTTGCACCGGGCGGCGCGACCGATGTGCTCGCCCGGCTCGTCAGCCAGAAACTGGCCGAGCGCTGGGGACAGAACGTAATGGTTGATAACCGGGTCGGCGCGGGCGGACATATCGGCGCCGACTATGCCGCCAAGTCCGCGCCGGACGGTTATACGCTGCTGGTGGCGGGGACGCCGCACGCGATCGGCGCCAGCCTTTACCGCAAGCTCTCGTACGACATGGTAAGGGATCTCGCGCCGATCAACCGCTTCGCGACGTATCCCAGCGCGATCGCCGTGCATCCGTCGCTTCCGGTCAAAACCGTGAAGGAGTTGATCGTGCTGGCGAAAACGCATCCCGATGAGCTCAACTTCGGGTCCGCCGGCAGCGGCTCGCCGAATCACCTTGCCATGGAGTTGTTCAAGACCATGGCCAAAGTAAAGATGGTGCACATTCCCTATAAAGGCGGCTCGGGACAAATGGTCGTGGACCTGCTGGCGGGACAGGTGCAACTCGCGTCGATAGGATTGCCGCCGGCGATGCCCTTCGTCAAGAGCGGCAAGCTGCGCGTCCTGGCCGTGACGGGAGCGGCGCGTTCGCCTTTGATGCCCGAGGCGCCAACGGTGAGCGAGGCCGGGCTGCCCGGCTTCGACGTGACTTCGTGGTACGGCATGTTCGCTCCCGCCGGGTTGCCCAGAGACCTTCTTATGAAATTGAATGCAGACATCGCGGCAGTGTTGACGACGGCGGACATGGAGCAGCGCCTCGCGTCGCTGGGCGCCGATCCGGCTCCCCTGTCGCCGGAGGACTTCGGGCGTTTTGTGCGCGAAGAGATCGCGAAATGGGCCAAGGTGGTCAAGGAGTCGGGGGCGAAGGTTGACTGACCACCCACGACCCATTCAAAAGCAATGCAACCGCCGATGAACGCCGATGAACGCCGATGAAAAATCAGAAACAAAACTACGGTAAAAACAGACGGGATTTACAAGATTAGAGCCCGGGTTAAAAAATCATGTAAATCATGTAAATCCTGTCCATTGGTTTCCCGATTGAGATCTTATCCGCGTTCATCGGCGTTCATCGGCGGTTTCATAAGTTTCTTGTAATTTTCAGGCGCGCGACATGACTCTTCAGCTTCCGCAGCACGACCGCTACGACTATTCGCCGATCACGGAACGCCAGGATTACAGCTGGCCGGGCGGCAAGCGTCTGGCATTCTGCCTGACGACCAACATTGCGGTGCACGCGTTCGGCAAGGGGCGCGGCCACGACAACGCCAAGCACGGCGAACCGCAGACCCAGCGCAACTATTCATGGCGCGATTACGGCAACCGCATCGGCATCT
>CAYIRZ010000400.1:0-2770 GCA_964365845.1 uncultured Streptomycetaceae bacterium | reverse complement strand
GACGGTGGCGCCGAACACGCAGCGGCCGTCGGCGTCGAGCAGCGCGGGATTGATGATCTGCGCGTTCGAGAGCTTGGCTTCAATTTCCGCAAGGCGGCCCTCGATGAAACTCTGCCGCTCCTTGGCAGCGGCATATTCGGCGTTCTCCGACAGATCACCATGCGCACGCGCTTCGGCGATGGCGTTGATGACCGCCGGCCGTTGAATGGTCTTGAGTGCCTGCAGCTCCGCGCGCAGCTTCTCTGCGCCGATCACAGTCAATGGAATCTTGCTCATCAGTTTATTTTCCACTCGTCAATCCGGACTTTTCCATCCTCGAAGTGCTAGTTTACCGTTTCCAACAGCTTGGCGTGCAGCTCTTGGAGCACGTAAGCACGCAGTTCCTGCGCCTGCCCCATGCCGTTGCACGCCGCGCGCGCGCCGGAGAGCGTGGTATAGACCGTGACGCGCTGTTGTAGCGCCGCGCGGCGGATCACATACGAGTCGCGGACCGCGGTGCGTTTCTCCTCCACGGTATTGACGATCAGCGCGATCTCGCCGTTCTTGATCATGTCCACAACGTGCGGCCGGCCTTCCGCGACCTTGTTCACCGGCGTCACCTCGAGTCCCGCCGCGGCGAGCGCTGCGGCGGTGCCGCGCGTGGCCACCAGGCTGAAGCCGAGCCGGGCGAGCGAGCGGGCGATCTCGACCGTGCGCTCCTTGTCTTCGTCACGCACGCTGATGAAAACTTTCCCGGATTCCGGCAGCTTGTCGCCAGCCGCCATCTGGGATTTCAGGAATGCTTCGCCGAAACTCTCGCCCACGCCCATTACCTCGCCGGTGGATTTCATCTCGGGGCCGAGTATGGTGTCGGCGCCCGGGAATTTGATGAAAGGGAACACCGCTTCCTTGACGGAGTAATAGGGCGGCACGATTTCTTTCGAGACGCCCTGCGCTTCCAGCGTGATGCCCACCATGCAGCGCGCCGCGATCTTGGCGAGAGGCAGGCTGGTCGCCTTCGACACGAACGGCACGGTGCGCGACGCGCGCGGATTGACTTCCAGCACATAGACCGTGCCATCCTGAATCGCGAACTGCACGTTCATCAAACCCACCACGTTGAGCGCTTTGGCCATGGCGACGGTTTGACGGCGCATTTCGTCCTGCAGTTCCTGCGACAATGAAAACGGCGGCAGCGAGCATGCCGAGTCGCCCGAGTGCACGCCCGCCTGCTCGATGTGCTCCATCACGCCGCCGATGATGACCTGCGTGCCGTCGGACACCGCATCGACATCGACTTCGATGGCATCGTTGAGGAAGTGGTCGAGCAGCACCGGGCTGTCGTTGGAGACCTTGACCGCCTCGCGCATGTAGCGCTCGAGATCGCTCTGCTGGTAGACGATTTCCATGGCGCGGCCGCCCAGCACGTAGGAAGGCCGCACCACCAGCGGATAACCGATCTCTTCCGCCACCTGCAGCGCTTTCTGCGGGCTTCTCGCGGTGCGGTTGGGCGGCTGCCTGAGCTTGAGCTTGGTGAGCAGCTTCTGGAAACGCTCCCGGTCCTCTGCCATGTCGATCGAATCGGGAGTGGTGCCGATGATCGGCACGCCGTTCATCTCGAGATCGCGTGCGAGCTTGAGCGGCGTCTGCCCGCCGAACTGCACGATCACGCCTTCCGGTTTCTCGACGCGAACGATTTCCAGCACGTCTTCCAGCGTCAGCGGTTCGAAATAGAGCCGGTCGGAAGTATCGTAGTCGGTCGACACCGTCTCCGGGTTGCAGTTGACCATGATGGTCTCGTAGCCGTCTTCCCTGAGCGCCAGCGCCGCGTGCACGCAGCAATAGTCGAATTCGATGCCCTGGCCAATGCGGTTGGGACCGCCGCCCAGCACCATGATTTTCCTGCGGTCCGTAGGCTCCGCCTCGCACTCCTCCTCGTAGGTGGAGTACATGTAGGCGGTGCGGGTCGCGAACTCGGCGGCGCAGGTGTCCACCCGTTTGTACACCGGAACCACGCCGAGGGCATGGCGCCGCGCGCGCACTTCGAGCGCGTCGGTGTTCAGCAGACGGGCCAGCCTGCGGTCGGAGAATCCGCTGCGCTTCAACTTGCGCAACACGGATTCTTCCATGCCGCCCAGACTCTTGCCGGCAAGCGCCTGTTCCTGACGCACGATGTCCTCGATCTGCGCCAGGAACCAGGGGTCGATGTGCGACAGCGCATACACCTCTTCCATGCTCATGCCGCAGCGGAAGGCATCGGCGACGTACCAGATGCGCTCCGGCCCCGGATCGCCGAGCTCGTTTTCGATGATGTCGATATCGGTGGTTTTCTCGTCGAAACCGTCGGCGCCGGTCTCGAGTCCCCGCAGCGCTTTCTGCATCGACTCCTGGAACGTGCGCCCGATCGCCATCACCTCGCCCACCGATTTCATCTGCGTGGTGAGGCGGTCGTCGGCCTGGGGGAATTTCTCGAACGCGAAACGCGGCACCTTGGTGACGACGTAATCGATGGTCGGCTCGAACGAAGCAGGCGTCGCGCCCCCGGTGATCTCGTTGCGCAATTCGTCGAGCGTGTAACCCACGGCAAGCTTGGCCGCGACTTTCGCGATCGGGAATCCGGTCGCTTTCGAAGCCAGCGCGGAAGAGCGCGACACGCGCGGGTTCATTTCGATGATCACCATGCGCCCGTCTTTCGGGTTGATCCCGAACTGCACGTTGGAGCCGCCGGTGTCCACCCCGATCTCGCGCAGGCAGGCGATCGAGGCGTCGCGCATGATCTGGTATTCCTTGT
>CAYIRZ010000399.1:0-2793 GCA_964365845.1 uncultured Streptomycetaceae bacterium | reverse complement strand
GCCTCCGCGCCGTTGTTCACCACCAGGCGGAAGGCACCGTCCACGCCGAGCTGGCGTGCGATCTTGTTGGCGGCCAGCATCAGGTGGCCGAGCAAGGCCTGGTCCTCCTGCCCGGCGTCAGCAAGCCTGGCAACCTCCTTCTTGGGAATGATCAACACATGGGTCGGCGCCTGTGGATTGACGTCCCTGAATGCCAGGCATAACTCGTCCTCGTAAATGATGTCAGCGGGGATCTCGCGCTTGATGATCTTGCCAAAAATGCTGCTCAACTTGCCCTCCTGTTCTGGATTGTCATGCTATTTCACTGATTATAAATGACTTTTTATCATGCTCCGCCGTCTTGATCCATCCAGCAGCAATATCAGCCCCCGCTAATGTTATTGCACTGCAATATTTAATTTGGTTACCCCCCTTGACTTAGAGGATTCCGAGCATATAATTGGAATTGTGCAGTGCAGCAAACCAATACAACCGCCCGTGAGTTAATTATCCAGTTCTAAAAGGAGATTTACATGTATCAAGCCCCTGAACAACTGATCGCATTGAACAAAGCCAATCTGGAAATCGCAATGCGCTTTGCCGGCGTCGCGCTGCAAGGTGCGGAGCGCATGATCGATCTGCAGCTCAAAGCCGCCAAAACCGCATTTGCCGACGGCATCGAGAGCGCCAAGGCGCTGGCTTCGGTCAAGGACATCCAGCAATTTGCCGCACTGAAGGACAATCTGGCCCAGCCGTCGATCGAGAAAGCCACCGCCTACGCGAAAAGCGTGTATGACGTCGCTGCCTCGACCCAGGCTGAATTCGGCAAGCTTGCGGAAGCGCAGGTTGCGGATTTCAACAAACAGGTCGTAACCGTGCTCGACAAGCTGGTGCAAAACGCCCCGGCGGGATCCGAAGTCGGCGTCGCCGCCATCAAATCGGCGATTGCCGCGGTCAATGCCTCTTACGACAATCTGTCGAAAGTCGGCAAACAGTTTGCCGAAGCAGGCCAGTCGAACTTCGACGCGGCGGCCAAGCAAGCGGTAAGCGGCGCGAAGAAAGCCAAGAAAGCGGCCTAAGCATCAGCCGGCAGCATCAGCAAAAAGCCCCGGACCTCCGGGGCTTTTTTTGTCTGTGCCGCCTGAAACGATGAGCGCAGAACGATGAACGCGGAACAGTAAACGGACTTTTACGTCCCATTCATCATTCATTGTTCATCATTCCGCGTTCCGAAACTCAGACCAGGTAAAACCCAGCGCGCTGACCCCGTGCTTGAGATCGGCGATCGCGGCCGCGACCCGGCTGGGATCGCCGCGCACGCCGAGTTCGATATGCCGGTCGGCCCCCATGCGCGGCAGGCTGAACACCCTGAGCCGCAGGAAATGCGCCTGGCATTCGTTCATGAGATCGATCAACTGGCTCTCGCCCGCGCCGCGCACGATGATCGACGACTCGGCGATGCTGCCCGGTTCAAACAGATGACGATAATGCATGTCGAGCACCCATGCCATCATCGGCCACGCCATTTCGGGAAAACCAGGCAGAAAATAATGCCGGTTGAGGCTGAAGCCCGGAATGCGATTGTGGGGGTTGGGTATGATTGCGCTGCCCGCCGGGAACTCGCCCATTCTTAGCCGGTTGGGCGTTACTTCGGCGCCGAAACGCGCGCGGATCTCGGCTTCGGCTTTGGGATGCAGCGCCAGTTCGACGCCGGCGGCGCGCGCCGCGCACTGGCGGGTGTGATCGTCCGGGGTAGCGCCGATGCCGCCGAAGCAGAACACTACGCTGTCGGAGCCGAACGAGCGTTTGAGCGTGACGGTGATGAGGTCAGGATCGTCGCCCAGGTAATGGCAGCCGGACAACTGCAACCCGCGTTCCTTCAGCGTCTCGATGACCTTGGGCATGTGCTTGTCCTGGCGTTTGCCGGACATGATTTCATCGCCGATGATGATCGCGCTGAAATCCATAAACTTAAAACCTATCTGCCACAGAGACCACAGAGTTTTCTTTACAATACCCGCTTGACGGGTGCACAGAGAAAATCACAAACTCGAAAGAAATGACGGGCTTCTCTCCGTGTTCTCTGTGGCCAATGAATTTAACTGTGAATGTAGCTTTCAAGCTGCTTGATGGTCTGTTCCTGGTCGGCGATCACTTCCTTGACCAGGTCGCCGATCGAGAGCAGGCCGGCGAGCTTGTCGCCGTCCATCACCGGCAGATGACGGATGCGTTTATTGGTCATCAGCGCCATGCAGTCTTCCACCGTTTGGCCGGGCTGCACCGCCAGGACCTTCTCGGACATGATCTCGCGCACCATCATGTCGCGCGATGACTTGCCGAACAGGATGACCTTTCTCGCGTAATCGCGCTCGGTCATGATGCCGGCAATCCTGCCGTCGGCCACCGCCAGCACCGCGCCGATGTTTTTTTCCGCCATCAATTTGAGCGCATCGAACACGCTGGTCTCAGGCGTAACCGAATAAACCGCACCGCCTTTCGACTGCAACAGCTGTCTCACGGTCTTCATGCTGCCTCCTTGGCTCATGCCTGTTGAGACCCCAGGAGTTTGTCGGACTTGGGTTCGACAAACTCCTGATCCAGTGTAGCGAAATCCGCTCTCATAATAAAGCGCACTTTAGCGGGCGCGCCGATGGAATCCATCCGGCCCTCCGCGGGCGGCTTAAGGGTTTCACGGTATCATGCGTGGCCATTGCGCCAGGCATGCGTTTATGCCCATAACCGATTGATTTGGAGCCTTATCGATGCCAGCCGCTCGCGCCTTCCTCAAAGACCTGTGGGCTCTCACCCAACCCT
>CAYIRZ010000398.1:0-2801 GCA_964365845.1 uncultured Streptomycetaceae bacterium | reverse complement strand
CCGATGAAGATCGCGCTGTCCAAGTTCAAGCGCGACGGCGGACGCTTCATCTCGATCAACCCGATCCGCACCGGCTACTCGGCGATCGCCGACGAGTGGGTGCCGATCCGCCCCGGCACCGACGGCGCGCTGCTGCTCGCCCTGTGCCGCGAGATCATCCACACCGGGCTCTACGACCGCGATTTTCTCGCGCGCTACAGCAATGCCGGCTATCTGATCAATAGGGATGCCGCATCCGACGATCACGGCCTGCCGGTGCTGGATCGCACGAAGATGGAGGAGATCCCGGAATATCCGCGCTACAAGCTGTGGTGGGACCGCCATACCAACCGGCCGGTGACCAGCCATACGCCGGAGGCCGATCCTTACCTGCTGGGCGAGTTCAAACTGCCCGACGGCATGCCGGTCCAGCCGGCGTTCCAGCTGCTGATGGACCGGGTCAAGGATTACACGCCGGAGTGGGCCGCGGGCATCACCGGCATACCGGCTGCGACCATACGCCGGCTGGCGCATGAAATGGGGGTGACCGCGCGCGACCAGAAAATCGAACTGCCGATTGCCTGGACCGATTCCTGGGGCACCGAGCACGAATCGGTGACCGGCAATCCGGTGGCGTTTCATGCGATGCGCGGGCTGGCCGCGCATTCCAACGGGTTCCAGACCATACGCGCACTGGCGATCCTGATGTCGCTGCTCGGCACCATCGACCGCCCCGGCGGTTTTCGCCACAAGGCACCGTTTCCGCGCGGCATTCCGCCGCTGGCGAAAACCCCCAAGGGCCCCGAAGGGGTGAAGCCGGACACGCCGCTCGGCGGACTCGCGCTCGGCTGGCCCGGCACGCCCGACGATCTGTTCATCGACGAGGCCGACAAACCGGTACGCATCGACAAGGCGTTCTCCTGGGAATACCCGCTGGCGGTGCACGGGCTGATGCACAACGTCATCACCAATGCCTGGCGCGGCGACCCCTACCGCATCGATACGCTGATGATTTTCATGGCCAACCTGGCATGGAACTCGACCATGAACACGGTCGAGGTGCGCAAGATGCTCAACGACAAGAATGAAAACGACGAATACAAGATCCCGTTCATCATCGTGTGCGATGCGTTCCAGTCGGAGATGACGGCGTTCGCCGACCTGGTGCTGCCGGACACGACTTATCTCGAGCGCCACGACGTGATGTCCATGCTCGACCGCCCAATCTCGGAGTTCGACGGGCCGGTCGACGCGGTGCGCGTCCCGGTGGTACCACCCAAGGGCGAGTGCAAGCCGTTCCAGGAGGTGCTGATCGAACTTGCCGGACGGCTGAAGCTGCCGGCGTTCGTACATCCGGACGGCGCGCGCAAATTCCGCGACTATCCCGATTTCATCGTCAATTACGAGACCGAGCCCGGTTCGGGCATCGGTTTTCTCGCCGGCTGGCGCGGCCGGGGCGGCGAGAAGTTCATGAAGGGAGAGCCCAACCCGCGGCAGTGGGAAATGTACGCCAAGAACAATTGCGTGTTCCACCAGCGGCTGCCGCGCTCCTACCAGTACATGCGCAACTGGAACCAGGGTTATCACGAGTGGGCGCAGCGCGCACGGCTGCGGCGCTACGCCGATCCGATCGTGATCCAGATTTACTCGGAAGTGCTGCAGAAATTCCGCCTCGCCGCGCAGGGCAAGGGCAAGTCGAAACGGCGCCCGCCCGAACATCTCAAGAGCCGCATCGAGACCTACTTCGATCCGCTACCGTTTTATTACGCGCCGCTCGAAGTGCAACTGACCGACACGGCAAAATATCCGCTGTCGGCGATCACCCAGCGGCCGATGGCGATGTATCACTCGTGGGATTCGCAGAACGCCTGGCTGCGCCAGATACACACTCATAACTATTTGTTTATAAACGTAAAAACGGCGGCGCTGCAAGGCATCTCCGATGGCGACTGGATCTGGGTGGAATCGATGCACGGGCGCGTGCGCTGCATGTGCCGCGTGAGCGAGGCGGTGGAGCCGGGCACGGTGTGGACCTGGAACGCGATCGGCAAGGCGAAAGGCGCATGGCACCTTGCGCCTGATGCCAATGAATCGGAAAAAGGTTTCCTGCTTAATCATCTGATCGCGGATGAATTGCCAGTCACCCCCTCCCTGACCCTCCCCCTTGCCAAGGGGGAGGGAATGAATGGGGGCAGGCGGATTTCGAATTCCGATCCAGTCACGGGCCAGGCCGGCTGGTATGACGTGCGGGTGCGCATTTACAAGGCCGAGCCTGGCGAGCCGCAGGAAACCTGGCCGCAGTTCGAGGCCATGAACCCTGTACCCGGCACGAGCACGGTGCGCCGGCTGTGGCAGGCGTTTGTTGCTGGAAAAATAGTAGGCGATGAGCGTAAGCAGTAAGCGGTGAGCAGTTAATGGTGAACAGTAAGCAGTGGGCAGTGAAGTGATTCGTATGGAGGAATTGACAGTGACGACCGACAGGCACTCAAGCGGCACGCGTGGTTATCCCGCTCGCTGCTCGCCGCTTACCGCTTACCGCTCACCGCTTACGGTTTGTCGAGGTAAAGCATGACCCAACTCGCACTGGTCATCGATCTCAACGTCTGCGTCGGCTGTCACGCCTGCGTGACCAGTTGCAAGGAGTGGAATACTTCGGGCGAGGCCGGCTTCCTCTCCGACGACAATCCATACGACCGCGATCCGACCGGCACTTTCTTCAACCGCGTGCAGACCTTCGAGGTCGGCGAGTTTCCCCACCCTCAGACGGTGCATTTTCCGAAATCCTGCCTGCACTGCGAAGACCCGCCGTGCGTGCCGGTGTG
>CAYIRZ010000397.1:0-2855 GCA_964365845.1 uncultured Streptomycetaceae bacterium | reverse complement strand
TCGCGCCCGAGCTGTTCCAGAGCGTGGAAATCGCCGACCCGCTGCGCAGCAAGCAGCTGCGATCCGGTCTGGCCCAGCTCGGCGAGGAAGGCGCGATCCAGGTGTTCCGGCCGCACACCGGCGGGCCACTGCTGCTGGGTGCGGCCGGCGCGCTGCAGTTCGAGGTAGTCGCGCACCGGTTGCGGCACGAATACAACGCCGAAGCGCGCCTGGTGCCCGCGCGCTACACCGCGGCGCGCTGGATTACCTCGGACGACCCGCGGGAATTGAAGCGCTTCATCGAATTCAACGCGCACCGCATCGCCTACGATGTCGTCGAAGCGCCGACTTTTCTGATCACCTACGATGCCGAACTGAAGGTGGCCCAGGAAAACTGGCCGGCGATCCGGTTTCACGCCCTGCGCGAACACGCGGGCCTGGTGTTTCAGTCCCACCTGGACGGCTAAGGAATTTGCCGGTCCCGAGCCCGACAAATTCCTAAATGGAGCCAAGTCCGGCAGGCTGCTAGAGCGCTATCTCAAAGCAGTCGCTGCCGGCCAGGTATTGTCGTAGTGAAGGTCAAACAGTCGGGGTCTGGTGTAACCAGACCTGACTCCGTCTCTCGGCCTGCTTACTGGTTTTTCGAGGCGGGGCCGTTGCACAGGTAGGCCCAGCCCATGCCGTGCAAAAGCTCGAACGCCTTTTCGATTTCCGCTTTGACGGTCTGCGAACTGCCGCTCCCCGTCATTATCTTCACCTTGCTGATCATTTTTTCGATCGGTGTATTGCCGTCGAAATATCTGAACAGCCTCTTGTTGATGGCATTGCCGGGCAAGTGAAAGACCTCCTGCTTGTTTCCCAGGGTAAAGGTGATGGACAGTTTTTCTCCCGGCACGATGGCCTGATGAATTTTCTCGTGCATGCCTTTCATTTCGGCGGTCAGCACGATGCACAGAGCGGGGTTGTCGACATAGTCTTCGAGCCGGGCGCTGCGATCCGCGTTCCTGGCTGCATAAAACGAGTGCTTGATGATGTTGCCTGACAGCTTTTCGGCCACTGAAAATTTCTGACGGAGACTCAGGTTTTCGCAAAGCCGGAGGGTGGATGGATTGCTGAGCAGGTTCTTCAGGTGATAGCCGCGTTTTTGCGGGCCCGTGAAGTCGACAAGCTGCAAGCCGGCGGCTTGCAAAAAGTCGTAGATGGCGTCGATATCATAGGCGCGGTCCTGGCTGTGCAGCAGCAGATCATAGAGACCGGCATCGCCATACCCGCCGACGCCGATTTCCGATTCCCATTGATCGCGGTTGCGCTGGAAATAATTGGTGGGCGGCAATTGATTGAGCAAGGCGCGCGCCCCGTCGATCTTGTCCTGGACCGGCAGCGTGTCCGGCAACAGCGCACGAAAAATTTCCTGCATGTCGTACACGCCCCGCCTGCCGTATCTGGCATAAAGCATCAGGAACAGGGCGCCGTCGTCCCGGAGCACGCTGGCCAGGTTTTGCAGGCCCTCTTTCGGCTCGGGAAGGTGATGCAGGACCCCGGAGCAATTGATGTAATCAAAAGCTCCCAGTTCCAGCTTCGGAATGTCCAGCAAAGAAGCTGTTATCCACTGAATATTGTTGAGCTCCCTGATTTGCGCCCGCTGCTGGGCTATTTGACGCGAAGCCTCCGACATGTCCAGATAAACGATTTCCGCATTGGAGTCGCGCAATTGTTCCGCGAGAAAAATCGCCGCGTCGCCAGTGCCGCCTCCCGCCACCAGGCAGCGGAAATGGTCCTGAAAGTTTTGCCTGCCCTTGAAGCAGTAGTGATTCATCTCCATTAGATCGTCTCCCACGGTGCGCAACAGCCGTTGCTTCTCATCGGCGGGATTGCGCGGAGGATAGGGCAACTCTTCATACTGCTGCTTGACCAGGGATGTCGTCATGTTTTCATTCATCCGTATTTATCTGCGTTCACCTGCGGTTTCAATCAGGCAGCACGTCGAGAGCGAAGCAGTCGCTCCCGACGCAGCTGTTATCGTAGTACGGCTCGCACGCCGTGAAGCCGAGCGACAAGTACAGGGCGCGCGCCGCCGTCATCTTTGGCAACGTATCGAGAACCATTTTGCGATAACCGGCCTGGCGTGCTGCCGCAATCGCGGCAGCGGCCAGTTTTCTCCCCAATCCCGTGCCGCGGAACGCGGGCCGCACATAAAGCCGCTTCATTTCGCAGCGCTCCGCATCCAGTCTGCGCACGCCCACGCATCCCGCCGCTTCGCCGCCCTCTTTCGCCAGTAACAGACAGCCCGGCGGCGGCGCGTAGTCGCCGGGCAACGTCGCAAGCTCCTTGTCGAATCCCTGGAAACACAGGCTGAATCCCAGCGACTCGCCGTATTCGAGGAAGAGGTCCCGTACTGCATCCGCGCCCGTCCCCGGCTTGGTAACCTCGACGAGTTCGACGACCGTTGACGGCTTCGCTTCACTCATCGCCCATTACCTATTAATGCGCCTTCGACAGAAGGCGCATTCCGCTGTCCAGTCCTTCGAGCGTCATCGGGAACATGCGATCGCCCATGAGCTGGCGCGTGATGCCGATCGACTCATGGTAATTCCACACCGCCTCGGGCTGGGGATTGAGCCAGATCGCGTTGGGATAAACCGCCAGCAGCCGCTGCATCCATGCCGCGCCCGGCTCTTCGTTGCCGTGCTCGACGCTGCCGCCGGGATAGATGATCTCGTACGGACTCATGGTCGCATCTCCCACAAAAATTACTTTGTAATCATGTGGATAGGTATGCATTACGTCCCACGTCGCAATGCGCTCGGCAGCGCGCCTGTGGTTGTCCTTCCACACCCGCTCGTAGAGAAAGTTGTGGAAGTAAAAGTATTCGAGGT
>CAYIRZ010000396.1:0-2865 GCA_964365845.1 uncultured Streptomycetaceae bacterium | reverse complement strand
GCGATATTGGCTGCGGGAAGCTTCGCGTCCTGAGCCAAAATCGTGACAGCGCATCGCGCGTTTCATTATGTTAGGGACTCTAATCTCACGAAAAAATGCGGATACGGAAAAACAAGTCGAGCGCGAGCCCGATAAACACCGCGGCGCCGACCCAGTTGTTGTTGAGAAACGCCTTGAAGCACAAGCCGCGGTCGCGTCCTTTGATCAAGCGGCACTGATACGCCACCAGCCCTGCCGCTGCCGCGAGCCCGCAGTAATACAGCACGCCCAGCGACTGCCACCAGCCGGTGACTGTCATGATGGCTAGAAACACGGCGTGCGCGCTCATCACGCCCGCGACATCGTAGCGCTCCAGCAGAATCGCCGACGATTTGACGCCGATGCGGATATCGTCGTCGCGGTCCACCATCGCATATTCGGTATCGTAAGCGATGGCCCAGAACACGTTGGCGAGCAGCAGCACCCACGCCACCGCCGGGAGCCGGTCTTGCTGCGCGGCATAGGCCATCGGAATCGCAAAGCCGAAGGCGATGCCGAGCCACGCCTGCGGGAACGAAAAAATCCGCTTGAGGAAAGGATAGATCACCGCGAGCGCAACCGCCGCGAACGACAGCATCACCGTGAGACGGTTCAACTGCAGCACCAGCACGAAAGCGGCCAGCATCAGCGCCGCGGCAAGCACCAGCGCCTCCCACGGCTTGATGAGTTTCGCCGCCAGGGGGCGGTCGCGGGTGCGTTCGACGTGCGGATCGAAATCGCGGTCGGCAAAATCGTTGATGACGCAGCCGGCGGAGCGCATGAGGATGGTGCCGACGACGAAAATCAGCAGGATATCGAAGCCCGGGACACCGCGCCCGGCGAACCACAGGCCCCACAGCGCCGGCCACAGCAGGAGCAGGATACCGATCGGCTTGTCGAGCCGCATCAGCTTTTCGTAGGCGTCGATCCGCTCCTTTAGAGCTCTTAGCGTCACAGTTCGAGTATCCCCGGCAGAAAAACTTCGGTCACCAGTATAGGCGATTTATGCAGGGCAAATAGCGACCGCCGCGCCCACAGCGTAGGCGGCGCCTTGGGCAGCCCGGCAGCGGCGCGCCGGTACAGCTCATGGTGGCGGTTGAGTTTTTTTTGCCGCAATGGGTACCGCTCGATGCACGGGTCGGCGAACAGCGCGGCGCCGAGCGGCCGGGACCCCAGGCGCGCCAGCCGCCGCCACACGCCGCGCAAATCGCGCATGTCGATCACGCTGTGCGCAAACACCACCGGGGTGCGGCGGCAATAGAGAAAGACTTCGCGCACCAGCACCATCCTGCGGCCGCCCGGCGGAAAAATACGACGCTCGTCGCGGTTGGCACGGCGCAGGCCCTGAAACACGACTTTCACGCTCAATGCCGGACAGCGCTGCTGGATGCGGCGGGTCAGCGAGCCGCGGTCGCGCAGCCAAGGACGATAGGCGGCGGCGGCGGGCGGCAAACGGCACCACAAGGTATCGCGCGGAACGGGTTTCACGGAATTACTACGGAATTTTTTTAGAGCGCATATCGGCAAAAGCTTTTGACGTTGGTTCGATCGGCGTTCATCGGCGGCTAATTTGTAGATTTTGTTAATAATATTTATTATCGCATGCGCCCAACCGGCGGGCTCTAAGTGATCACACCTTGAGAAATTCGTTTTTTGCGCCTAGCCAGCGCGCCAGGTGGGCGCGCACCGCGTCCGGGTGGTCGCGCAACAGCATCTCGGCGGCAGCGCGCGCGGCATCGAGCAGATCGATGTCGATCGCGAGATCGGCGAATCTCAGCAACGGCACACCGCTCTGGCGCGCGCCCAGCAGTTCCCCCGGCCCACGCAACCGCAGATCGTGGCGCGCGATTTCGAAACCATCGTGGCTCTCATAAATGATCTTGAGCCGCTCGCGTGCCGTTTCGGTCAGCGGATTCTGGTAGAGCAGGATGCAGGTGCTTTTTTCCGCGCCGCGCCCGACGCGTCCGCGCAACTGGTGTAATTGCGACAGCCCCATGCGCTCGGCGTGCTCGATCACCATCAGCGACGCATTCGGCACATCGACCCCGACTTCGATGACCGTGGTCGCCACCAGCAGCTGGATCTCCCCGCGCTGGAACCCCTGCATCACCGCGGCCTTTTCGTCGCCCTTCAACCTGCCGTGCACCAGACCGACCTTGAGCTCGGGAAATGTCTGCTGCAGCAGCATATGGGTGTCGAGCGCAGTCTGAAGCTGCAGGACTTCCGATTCTTCGATCAGCGGGCATACCCAGTACGCCTGGCTGCCAGCCACACAGGCATCACGCACGCGCCGGATCACTTCAGGGCGCCGCGACTCCGCGATAAGACGGGTCGCCACCGGCGTGCGGCCGGGCGGCATCTCGTCGATCACCGACACATCGAGGTCGGCGTAATAGCTCATCGCCAGCGTGCGCGGGATCGGCGTTGCGCTCATCATCAGCTGGTGCGGTTGGCTGCCGGCGCGGGATTTGGCGCCTTTCAGGCGCAGCGCGAGGCGCTGGTGCACGCCGAAGCGGTGCTGCTCGTCGACGATCGCGAGTCCGAGCTTATGAAACTCGACTTCGTCCTGGAACAGCGCGTGCGTGCCGATCGTAATCTGCGCCTCGCCCGCCGCCACTCCGGCGAGTGTTGCGCGTTTCTGCTTGCGCGCGAGATTACCGGCAAGCCACACCACCGACACGCCGAGCGCGGCGAGCCAGCCCGCGAACTTGCTGAAATGCTGCTCGCCGAGAATTTCCGTCGGCGCCATGATCGCGACCTGGTGTCCGTTCTCGATCGCCTGCAGCGCGGCCAGCGCGGCAACGATGGTCTTGCCGCTGCCGACGTCACCGTGCAGCAGGCGCTGCA
>CAYIRZ010000395.1:0-2866 GCA_964365845.1 uncultured Streptomycetaceae bacterium | reverse complement strand
ATGATCTCGATCGGCAGCGCGAACTGGCGCACCATGTCGCGCAGCACGATGTACTGCTGGTAGTCCTTCTTGCCGAAAATCGCCGAGTGCGGTGACACCATGTTGAAGAGTTTGAGCACCACCGTCGCCACGCCGCGGAAATGTCCGGGACGCGCCGCACCGTCGAGGATGTGCTGCAGGTCGGACGGCTCGACCACGAAAGTCTGCGACTCGGGATAGATCTCTTTTTCGTCCGGCGCGAACACGACGTCAACACCCGCCGCCCTCAGCTTCGCGCAGTCGGCCTCCAAAGTGCGCGGATAACGGTTGAAGTCTTCCTGGGGCCCGAACTGCAGGCGGTTGACGAAAATGCTGACCACGGTGCAGGCCGCGCGCGGCTTGGCGATATCGATGAGCTGGATATGCCCATCATGCAGATTGCCCATGGTCGGCACGAATACGTTGTTGGGCACGCCCTGCAGGCGCTCGCGCAATGCGGCGACGGAGTGAATGATGTCCATAGGATTCGGGAGGATTCGGGGTAGGCGCTTCGATATGCGTATTGGGACAACCATTTCCCCACATCGTGGATGCGCCCGCGGACCCGAATCCTTAATGTGTCATGAATATTCTTTGATATAAGGAATTTGTCGGGCGAAAGTCCGGCAAATTCCTAAAATGAATGCTCGGGGCCGGGAAAGGTTTTCGCCTTCACTTCCTTGACGTAGGTCTCGATCGCGCCGTGGATCGAGCCCGCGGCGCGCATGTAGTTCTTGACGAATTTGGCCTTCTTGCCGGGATAGACATCGAGCATGTCGTGCAGCACCAGCACCTGCCCGTGGCAGTCGACGCCGGCGCCGATGCCTATCGTCGGCATACGGGTGCTGGCGGCCGTGATGTCGCGCGCCAGTGTGGCGGGCACGGCCTCGAGCACGATCATGCCGGCGCCCGCTTCCTCCAGCAGCCTGGCCTCTTCCAGCAGCCGCTGGGCATCGCTTTCGCCCCTGCCCTGCACCCTGTAACCGCCGAACTGGTTGACCGACTGCGGCGTCAGCCCGATGTGGCCGCACACCGGAATGCCGCGCTGGGTGAGGAATTCTATGGTTTCCAGCATCGGCCTGCCGCCTTCGACTTTTACCATCTGCGCACCCGCTGCCATAAACTCGGCGGCGTTGCGGAACGTATCCTGCGGCGAGAGCTGGAAAGTGCCGAACGGCATGTCGCCGATGATGAATGCGCGTTTCGAACCGCGCGCCACGCACGCGGTGTGATAAACCATGTCGCGCAGCGTGACCGGCAGCGTCGTGTCGTGGCCCTGCAGCACCATGCCGAGCGAATCGCCGATCAGCAGCGCCTCGATGCCCGCTTCCTCGAGCACGGCGGCAAAGCTGGCGTCGTAGCAGGTCAGCATCGCGATGCGATTGCCTTCCTGCGCCATTTTCTGTAATGTATTCAATGTGATATGCATATAAACCCCTTTTCACCGCAGAGGCGCGGAGGCGCGAAGAAAGACAAACGCGAAGCCTGTATCAACGAGACCATCGAAAATCGAATTTTGGGCTTTTTCATTTGTTAGGGTTATACCTTTCTTTGCGTTTTCTCTGCGCCTCCGCGCCTTTGCGGTTCCGCTCTTTCCTTCTCTAATTGCCCAGACTGAAGAACTCGCGCGGGCCGCGCATGGCGTCAATGCGCTGCAACAATAAAGCAAAATCAGCTTCCGAATCAACAAAGTTCAGATTTTCGGAATTCACGATCAGAAGCGGCGCCGCGGTGTACTGGTAGAAATGCCGCGTATAGGCCTCCGCCAGCCGCACCAGGTATTCGTCCGAAATGTTTTTCTCGTAATTCATGCCGCGACGATGCACGCGTTCGATCAGCGTCTCGGGCGCCGCCTGCAGATAGATCACCAGGTCGGGCACCGGCGCCTGCGGCTTGAGATGCTCGTAAATCTGCCGATACAGCTTGAACTCGTCGTCGTTCAAGGTCAACTGCGCGAACAGCGGGTCCTTGTCGAGCATAAAATCGGACACGGTCAGCCGCTCGAACAGATCGGACTGGTTGAGTTCGCGCACCTGGTCGATGCGCTGGAACAGAAAATAAAGCTGGGTCGGAAGCGCATAGCGTTCGGCGTTCTGATAAAAGCCCGCCAGAAACGGATTGGCATCGGGGTCTTCGAGCAGCGCGGCGGCGCCGCAGCGCTCGCTCATGATGCGCGCCAGACTGGTCTTGCCGGCGCCGATCGGGCCTTCGATCACGATATAGCGGTACTTCTCCGGCAGGCTCGCCGTCGTCATGCACTGACACCCTTCTGTCTGACAACGCTCGAAGCATCCACATTCCGCAGCAATTCGCGGGCGGTGCCGTGGCCCGGAATCCGCGCATCGGGCGCAATCTCGGCGAGCGGCACCATGACGAAAGCACGCTCGTGCATGCGCGGATGCGGAATCGTCAGGCCGTGCTCGTGCAGCGCCAAGTCGCCGTAGAGCGCGATGTCGAGGTCCAGCGTGCGCGGGGCGTTGGGAAAATCGCGCACGCGCCCATGACGGTGCTCGATCGCGAGCAATGCTTCGAGCAGTTCGCGCGGCTTCAGGCCGGTTTCGATCTGCGCCACGGCATTGACGAAGTCGGGCTGGTCGAGATAGCCGACCGGCGCGCTGCGATAGAGCGAGGATTTCCGCGCGACACGGGTCTGCGGCAGGGCCGCAAGCTCGCGCAAGCCGATAGCCATATAACGCGCAGGATCATCGAGATTGCTGCCGAGCGCGATAAACGCTGTTTCCAGTTTCAAGTTATTTAATGCCTTTTGATATTTAACTTGATCTTATCCGCGTTCATCGGCGTTCGAACCCTCACCCCCGAGTTCACGAGGGCAGGCTTCAAGTGAAGT
>CAYIRZ010000394.1:0-2866 GCA_964365845.1 uncultured Streptomycetaceae bacterium | reverse complement strand
CACCCTGCCGTCGTCTTCTCCATGTCGTAGTCGATGGTCATCCGTTCGGCTCCGGGCTGTTTGTCTGGAGGTTCTTGTCCTGCTTGAGGTTGGCAGTCACCATCAAAGTAGCGGCATTCAGCAGCACGTCCGGCGCGGCCTTTGGTGCAGGCGCGATCGGACCCGTCACCGGAAGGTTCGCCGGGACCGGTTGCCTTACCTCCACAAGCACCAGATCTTTTCCGCCCAGCCTGAGCGCTTTGCCCGGGGGCAGCTTCAGGTAGGGCTCGGATTCATTTGCGCTGAGCCCGTAGGTAAAACTCATCGAGCCCCGACTGGAGTTGCCGGTCCCGTACCCGCGCATAAGGCTCAGACGCTGAAACTGAAACGTCGCGGTGGCACCGTCGCTGCATCCCATGTTTCCCGTGCCGCCAAGTTCAGCGCTGGAGGTGAACTGCCCGCGGCACGTAACGTCGGGTTTGGCGCGCGACTGGATCCTGATCTTTCCGGATCCGTCGAGATTGCCTTCGGCTTCGCCCAAGAACAGGTCGCCGGCGAGTATCGCGATGATCGGGCCTGTGGTGGAAAAAAATCCCGCGCTCGCCGGACTTGCCCACCCGGTAAGTCCGGCGAACGCTGCTAGAACCGTGATCAGCATCCTACGCATCGAAGACGGCCTCATTCAGCATTGCTGTGCGACGGGAAAGCGGCGGCCCCCGCCGGCCGTTGTTAATCGTTGCTTCGATTATCGCCATCCATGCGCAATGCGCTGTGCGTTGGCGCACATAGGCGGAACGCAAAAAGACTGTCGAATCAGCCTTCGCGGCACATTGCTTTGTGCGTTGGCGCACAAAGCATTCCGCGGCAACGGGGATATCTTTGAACAAATTTCACTTAAAGTAATGCAATAAGTTTCGCTATCTGTACGCCAGCGTACAGATAGCGGCGGAACACGAGGCCATAGTCATTGCCACGTCCGCACGGCTTTTTGATGTGGCGGCGATCCCGATCCGATTCGTCAAAGGAGATAGATATGAATTCCGCATTAACAAAAATGATTTGCCGCTTTCTGGCCATCGCGCTGATGATGCTGTCCTTCCAGACCGCACAGGCAGGCATGATCGGGGCGGATCAGGTGAGTTCCGCCGCTACCGTTCAGGTTGATCGCAACGTCGTATTGAACTTCCTGAGCCGTTCACAGACCGTGGACCAGTTCCAGAGCCTGGGTCTGGATGCACAGGCTGCCAGGGATCGTGTTGCCGCGATGACCGATAATGAAGTCAGCACGCTCGCCGGGAAGATCAATGCGGTTCCTGCCGGCGGCGATAGTGGGCTGGTGCTGCTCGTGCTGGTCGTGTTCATTATCTGGTACTTCGCCTTCCGCAAATAAGAATCATGCCGCGGAGGCACACCGGACCACGCACCGGTTCCGAGAGACAGTGATGCCGGAGTCGGTTGCCTGGTACAGATGCGCCCGCCTCACCGCGGGCGTTTTTTTGCTTCTGGCTGCGTTGAGCGGCTGTGCGTCGCTGGTTCCGCAGACCATGGGACTGCGCGATACCTGGCCGGCAGGTGTCGCCGTCCAGACCGAACTCGGCGAGGTGCCGTTCTTTCCGCAGCAGGATTATCAGTGCGGTCCCGCCGCGTTGGCGACGACGCTGGTCAATGCCGGCGCACAGGTCACCCCGGAGGAGCTTGTCAAGCTGGTCTATATCCCTGCGCGCCTGGGTAGCCTGCAGATCGAAATGCTGGCCGCGTCGCGCCGCTATAGCAGGGTTTCATACCAGCTCGCGCCGCGCTTCGATGACCTGTTGCGCGAGGTGGCGGCGGGCAATCCGGTCATTGTGCTGCAGGATACCGGCGTCGGCCCCATTACCAACTGGCACTACGCAGTCGTTATCGGCTTCGACTACCCGGCGGGCGAGCTGTACTTGCGCTCGGGAGAGACGAAGCGGCTGGCCATCCCGTTCACGATCTTCGAATACACCTGGAAGAAGAGCAATTACTGGGCGATGGTCACCATGCCGCCCGGACCCATTCCGGTAACCGCCACCGAGCCGGGTTACCTGGCCGCGATCTCCGCCATGGAACGCGTCGGCGAAGCCCGCGCCGCAATAGTGGCGTATTCGGCATTTCTCGAGCGCTGGCCGGCCAATGTTGCGGCGAGCGTCGGCCTGGCAAACCAACATTACGCACTGGGGGCGCTGAAGGAAGCGGAAGTCGTGCTGAGGCGGGCTGCCGCGCGTCATCCGGATTCGGTGGCCGTGTTGAATAACCTCGCCCAGACACTCTCGGATCTGGGGCGCAACGACGAGGCGCTGGCGCTTATCGAACGGGCAGTGCGGCAGGACGAGAGTCCTTTTGCGGCGGTGGCGCGCGAAACGCACGCACTCATCCTGCAGCGCATGGGCAGGAACAGATAGCCTGTCGCCAGCCGGTGCGCGCGCTTATGTCCGATAGCGCAGTGCGCAAGCAGGCGGACGGCAGCTCCCGCATGCACTACGACCCGGCCATCGCCGTGCCTTTTGCGGTAAGCTGACAGGGGTTGCAGATCATGGAAACAATTGAGTGAGAATAGGGTAACTAACGCTCGCCTGCTGACGGCGGTGTTTTCCAAATGAGCGATACCACACTTGAGAAGCGCATCGAGGGCTCGCCGGCCACGCGCTTTCTTCAGGAATTCTTCAGTAATTCGGCGCAGTTTCCGATCGCCAATATCCTGCTCGAATTGTTGCTGGAAGGGCCACGGCGCTATCTTGCGGCGCCTGATGCCTATGCCATCATACTGGCCGCGACAATGCAGGCCTATTTCTTAAGCCGCTGGCAGGACGGGTCGCGTTCGCGCCGGTTTCTGGGCAATCTGCTGGGGCCTGCGCTCTATACGCTG
>CAYIRZ010000393.1:0-2884 GCA_964365845.1 uncultured Streptomycetaceae bacterium | reverse complement strand
TCCTTGGCCACCAGCCAGCGCCGGCGAAAGCGCTGGGTGTAGCCGATCACCGCGTCGACCTTGGTTTTTTCGATCGCGGCTAGCACCATCTGCGACTCGGCCAGATCGGTGGCGAGCGGTTTCTCTATCATCAGCGAATGGCCGCGCTCAAGCGCGGCCATAATAGGATCAACGTGCAAATGCTCGTCGGTCGAAATTACCGCCGCGTTGACTTCCGGGCGGTTGAGCAATTCGCGAAAATCCGCTGTCACGAACTCCGCGCCGACCTTGTCGGCGACCAGCTTGGCGCGCTCCGGGTTTTTTTCCGCGATGCCGATCCAGCCGACCGCGGGATGGCGCGCCGCGAGTTCGCCACGGATCAGGCCGACCCGGCCGGCGCCGACTATGGCGAGGCCGATCTTCTTGGGCTCTTTTCTCATCGCTTGCCCCCGGCAACCAGGGCCGCAGGCCGTGACTCGGGCAGGGGCAGGCTGACCGGTTCGTTGCGCTCCGCCGAGATATCGGCGGCTATATAGACTTCCATCACCTGCCGTGCCTGCTCGGCGGTCACCAGCACCGGCCGGTCAAGTGCGGCGGCTTCCAGAAAATGGATGGTCTCGGCCATCATGGGCCCGGCGTAAGCATGATCGACGAACTCTCCGGGCATGGACGACATCGGCAACTGCATGCCGTTTTTCACCGTGTTGACGACCACGTCGCGGTGGCTGTCGTCGACCATCACCGCGCCTTCGGTCCCGATCATTTCGATCCAGGTCGTGGAAAAGTTCGGGTAACCCAGCGGCAGGCTCCAGCCGGCACCGATCACAAACGAAACGCCACTGTCCATGGTGACCGTGATGTACTGCGTGTCCGGGACATCAGCGCCGCTCGCCTCTTTCAACGCGCCGTAATTGGCCTGCGAATACACCCGCACCGGCTTGGCTGGTTCGAGACACCACAACACAAAGTCGAGATCATGGGTCGCCTCCATGGCGGCCGGGGAGAGCTTGCTTCTGCCGGTGATTTTTTTGCCCAGTCCGCGCGTGATGTGGCGGCTGACCAGGGCGCTTACCGGTTTGCCGATCGTGCCGTCGGCGATCGATTTTTTGACGTAAGCGAACTTGGGATTGAAGCGCTGCGAATAGCCGATAGTGAACTTGACGTTGTTCTTGCGCGCGATGGCGACCAATTCATCGGCCTCGTGCAATTCGATCGCGATCGGCTTCTCCAGGAAGACGTGCTTGCCGGCAAGCAGACACTCGCGCGCGATCGGGTAATGCAGGGCTTCGGGCGTGGCCGAGATGTAGTAGGCGTCGATTTCGTCGATTTTGAGCAACTCGCGGTAATCCGTCGTGGCGGTGACGGCGCCGGTGGCCCTGGCCACTTCGGCCAGCCGCTCGGGTCGGATCTCCGCAATGTGCAGGTTTTTCACCAGCGGGTTGGCGGCGCAGGTCTGGGCGCGGATGCCGCCGCACCAGCCGGTGCCGATAATCCCGACATTGATTTGTTTCATGAGGTTTCCTTGACAGGCAATTGGGGATTCGGGTCAGATTTTGCGCCGCTGCCGTGGCCAAATATAACGCATTGATGACGCATGTTATCCAGTCGGAGCCCTGTCTGACAAATATCATTTCTGAATCCGTGCCATGCCTTAATGATATGGCAGCTAAGTGCCGCGGCTCGGCACGAGTGAAATCGGAGACCCGCTACCAGCTAGAAATACCGTGCGGCCAGTTCATGGCAGTTGACGCGGGCGATGATTCATGCCAGTTTGTTATCAGTCAGAAAAACATCCGTCAAGACAAACCCCGGCCTCAGGTATGGATCTGCGCAGCATCAAATATTTCGTCCAGATAGCGGAGTTGGGCAGCATCACAGGTGCCGCCTCTCATCTTGGGATCGCGCAGCCTGCGCTCAGCCGCCACGTCCATGGGCTCGAAGACGAACTCGGCGTCCAGTTGCTGGTCCGGCTGCCGCGCGGGGTGCGGCTCACCGGAGCCGGCCGCCAGTTCCTCGATCACTGCCGCAAGATCATGCGCGAGCTGGACCGGGCGCGGGACGAACTGCGCAGCAGTTCCGAGGTCCCCAGCGGCAAGGTGATTCTGGGATTGTCTCCGACGGTCGGACCGCTGCTGCTGCCGGGCGTCATCGAGCGCGTGCGGCGGCAATGTCCGCAGATCACGCTCAAAATCGTGGAGTGGTTCAGCATCCAGCTCTACGATGCGTTGCTGACGGGCCGGGTCGATGTTGCGGTGCTGACCAATGCGCCGCCGTCCAGGGCGCTCAAGATGACGCCGTTGATATCCGAGCCGATCGTGGTGCTTTCGCCGCCGCAGTTGCGCGGAACCCGGCGCTTTTACACTCTGCCCGAATTGTCGAAGACGCCTATCGTCACCTCCGAGGCGATACGCCACATCGTGGAAGAGCAGATCAGCCGCTATGGCTGGCGGCTCAACGTGGAGGCCGAGATCGACGCGATCGAGGCCATCCGGCGGCTGTTGCTGAGAGGCATCGGTGTATCGGTGATGCCGGTTTCGGCCTTCCATGACGACATCAGGGACGGCAGGATCGCCGCTTTTCAGATTGCGGACGCCAACGTGCACCGCATTCTCGCGCTCGCACAACCGGCGGAACGCAAGCCTTCCGCGGCCATAGAAGAGATCTCCCAGATCGTGGCGAGCGAAATGAATGCACTGTTCGACGTCGGCATGTTCAGCGTGCCCGCCGTGACGGCTGCGCCGCCGGTGTCCGTCGCGCGCGATGCGAAACGCCCCGCCCAGGCGGTATTGCGCAAGGGATAATGATCAAAGCATCGCCGCGATCCGCAGTGATTGCGGCCATATTAAGAGTCCCTAACCTAATGAAACACGTGTGCGTTGCGAGTCAAAATTGGTGCTGACGCGAA
>CAYIRZ010000392.1:0-2890 GCA_964365845.1 uncultured Streptomycetaceae bacterium | reverse complement strand
TGCAGCAGTTGCTTGGGCGTCACTGCCTTGAGCCTTGCCAGCGGGTGCGCCGGTGAACACACCACCTGCAGTTCGTCCTCGCAGCAGTCCTCGGTGGAAAGGCTGGGAAGGTGGGAAGGCGCTTCGATCAAGCCGATATCGAGGCTGTGCGCCGCGACGCCGTGCTCGATCGTCTCGGAGTTCGCCACAGTCAGCCGCGCTTTGACCCCGGGATAGGCGCTTTTGAATTCTCCCAGCACCCGCGGCAACATGAACTCGGCGATGGTCATGCTCGCGCCGATCAGCAGCAGGCCCTGGATCTCGCCGGTCAGCTCGCTGATGCGGGTATCGAGTTCGGCAGAAAGCGAAAGGATTCTCTCGGCATAATCCAGCACCACGTCGCCCGCGGGAGTAAGCGAGATCTTGCCGTGCCCGCGGTCGAACAAGCGGGTGTTGAAATGCTCCTCCAGCTGCTTGATCTGAAAGGTCACCGCCGGCTGCGTCATGAACAGCGTTTCGGCCGCCTTAGTGAAGCTGCTCTGTTTGGCCACCGCATGAAAAACCTGCAATCTTCTGTCTGCCATCTCCCCACCCGCGCCATGGCTGTATTATCCTGCCTTATTGAATCATAAATCGTTCCATATGACTAGCTTATGCTCGGTTTCTCACCGATCGCGGCTGCGACCTGACAAGCCAAACGCGGCGCCGGGGAGGCGGCTGCAGCGCGCGCGCGTAACCTCAGGAAATTCATGGTATAAAGCCCCCTGCCCGCAATTACAACAAACAATTCAACCATTTGCCCTAGATGAATCGCGGTTTCTACACCGTCATGGCGGCGCAGTTCTTCTCGTCGCTGGCGGACAATGCCTTGCTTATCGCGGCGATCGCGCTGCTGGTGCAATTGCAGGGCCCGGCGTGGATGACGCCGCTGCTGAAGTTCTTCTTCACCGTGTCCTACGTCGTGCTTGCCGCTTTCGTCGGCGCCTTTGCCGACTCCCTGCCCAAAGGCAAGGTGATGTTCATTACCAATACGATCAAGCTTTGCGGCTGCGCGCTCATGTTCTTTTTCGATTATTTTGCGCTGCTTGGAATAAGCTCTCACCTGGTTGTTCTGGCGTCCTATGCGGTCGTAGGGCTGGGCGCCGCCGCCTACTCGCCGGCCAAGTACGGCATTCTCACCGAGATGCTGCCGCCGCGGCAGCTGGTGATCGCCAACGGCTGGATCGAGGGACTGACGGTCGCCTCCATCATTCTCGGCACCATGCTCGGCGGCGCCCTCATCAACCAAACGGTCTCGGCGGCATTGCTGTCGATCGACCTGCCCCGCATCGAAACCGGAATCGACACGCCGCCGGAAGCGGCGATCCTGATGATCTCGCTGTTTTACATGATCGCGGCGGCATTCAATCTGCGCATCCCGGACACCGGTGCGCGCTATCACGAACAGACGCGCAATCCGGTCATCATGGTCAGGGATTTCGTCGATTGCTTCGTCACCCTGTGGCGCGACAAGTTGGGGCAGATTTCGCTCGCCGTCACCACGCTGTTCTGGGGCGCCGGCGCCACGCTTCAGTTCATCGTGCTCAGGTGGGCCGAACACAGCCTGGAAATGCCACTCAGCCAGGGTGCAATCCTGCAGGGCATCGTGGCCCTGGGCGTGGCGTTGGGAGCGGTGCTCGCGGGCCGGCTGGTGCCGCTGCACAAGTCACTTCAGGTGCTGCCGGTCGGCGCGGCCATGGGATTTGCGGTGATGTCCCTGATTTTCGTCACCTGGATGCCGCTGGTCTATTTCCTGCTCATCCTGGTAGGTGCACTGGCCGGTTTTTTCGTCGTACCGATGAACGCGCTGCTGCAGCATCGCGGCCACGTGCTGCTCTCGGCCGGGCATTCGATCGCGGTGCAGAATTTCAACGAGAACCTGAACATCCTAGTGATGCTCGCCCTGTATGCGCTGATGATCCACGCAAATTTCGGCATCGATACCATTATCGTGCTGTTCGGCGCATTCGTATGCCTCACGATGATGCTGGTGATCAGACTGCACAAATACAATCAGAGCCGCCAGGACTCACTGCATCTGATCGGCATAGACAAACATTAGGACCGGCTTGCCTTCGCCGCGTACGGCGAAGGCAGGCCCCGGCGGCTACGGAATTACGTTCGCGATTTCGACTATGATGCCGGCCGCGCCCGGGCGCACCGCCTTGCTCGCGCCCTCCAGGTCTCCGCCCTGAGGCACCACATTCCCGGTCTTGGACACGCGCGCTGCGACCACGATCTCGGCGAAATCGGAAAGCTTCGCCGACGGATTCATCGCCATGGAGTCGTCGAAGGAGAACGCGAACGGCAGGTCCTTCACCTTGACGCGCACCGCCGCGAGCGGCGTGCGCGAGCCCTGCGCGGGACGGGCCAGCACGAACACGGTATCGTCTGGCGCCGTGCGCGCGGCAAGCGCCGGCGCAAGTCTAATCGTCCCGCTGAGGGGCGCGGCCTTCACAATGGCGGCCGTTGCCTTTGGCGCGCCCTGCTTTTCCTGGGCCAGCGCGGTCCCTGATTTCGGCGCGCCGCCCTGCTTGTCCTGGGCCAGCGCAATCACTGATTTCGGCGCGCCGACCTGCTTGTCCTGCGCCTCCTTGATACTGGCACGGACCGAATTCAACATTTCCGAATCCGGCGGCAGCAGCGGCACCATCCGTTTCCAATACTCGACCGCCTTGGCGAAATCGCGTTTTTCGAATTCGACCGTTCCGGCCAGGGCCAGGGCCTTGAGATTGTTGCCGTCTGCCTGCAACGCGCGCCGTATCAGCGCCTCGGGCTTGCCTTGCAAATTCTGACCCTGTGCCATCGCCAGGCTGTCGGCGTAGTCCGCCAACAGTTGCGCATCCTGTGGAAATCTGGCTTCCGCTTTGGC
>CAYIRZ010000391.1:0-2922 GCA_964365845.1 uncultured Streptomycetaceae bacterium | reverse complement strand
AGGCTCGAAGCGCTCATGGGCGCGCCGCTGACCGAACTCGCGTTTGCCCGGCAGGTCACCGCATGGCAAAACGATGAAGCGGCCCATGCGGACAAGCTGGAGACCGCCCTGCAGTATGCGGCCTGGGCGGCGCAGTCCGCAGCGGGCAGGGCCAAGCACCACGGCGGCGTGCTGTTCAAGGCCCCGCACAAGCTCGACCCGCAGCACCTGGTGCCGGCGACGGTCGATACTTCGCAAGGCTACACGCAGTTTCACTTCAAGACGGAGCAGTTGCGCCGCCGCGAGGGCTTCAAGCTCACCGATGCCGGCACCGATCTCACCGGCGCGCTCGACCAGGCGAATTACTGCATCTGGTGCCACGAGCAGGGCAAGGACTCGTGCTCGAAGGGGCTCAAGGAGAAAGGCGCGACGGGACGCGGTACGGCCTCGTTCAAGAAAAGCCCGTTCGGCGTGACGCTGGCCGGCTGTCCGCTGGAAGAAAAGATTTCGGAGTTCCACAAGGCCAAGACCGAAGGCCATGCGATCGGCGCGTTCGCCATCATCGTGGTCGACAATCCTATGGTGGCTGCCACCGGCCACCGCATTTGCAACGACTGCATGAAGTCGTGCATTTACCAGAAGACCGAGCCGGTCGACATCCCGCAGGCCGAGACGCGCACGCTCAAGGACGTGCTCGAGCTGCCGTGGGGTTTCGAGATCTACAGCCTGCTGACGCGCTGGAACCCGCTCAACCTGCGCACGCCGTATCCCAAAGCAGCCACGGGGAAACGCGTGCTGGTCGCGGGCATGGGACCGGCGGGGTTTTCGCTGTCGCATTTCCTGATGAACGACGGCCACACGGTGGTCGGCATCGACGGTCTCAAGATCGAGCCGCTGCCGCCGGAGTTCTCGGGCGTCGACGCGCGCGGCAAGCGCGTGCCGTTCAAGCCTGTCCGCGACGTGCGCGAATTGTACGAGGCGCTCGACGAGCGCATGATGGCCGGTTTCGGCGGTGTCGCCGAATATGGCATCACGGTGCGCTGGGATAAGAACTTCCTTAAAATCATCAGGTTACTTCTTGAGCGCCGCGGCGAATTTGCACTTTTTGGCGGCGTGCGCTTTGGCGGCACGCTGACGGCTGAGGATGCGTTCGCACTCGGCTTCGATCACGTGGCGCTCGCCATCGGCGCCGGACGTCCGACGGTGCTCGACATGCCCAACGGCCTGGCGCGCGGGGTGCGCACCGCTTCCGATTTTCTGATGGCGCTGCAGCTCACGGGCGCGGCAAAAACCGATTCCATTGCCAATATGCAACTGAGATTGCCGGCGGTGGTGGTGGGCGGCGGGCTGACCGCCATCGACACCGCAACCGAAGCGCTTGCCTACTATCCGCTGCAGGTTGAGAAATTCCTGAAGCGTTACGAGCAGCTGGCGCGTGAGCACGGCGAAGCGGCGGCGCGCATCGCCTGGGACGAGGAAGAGCGCACCGTGGCCGATGAATTTCTTGCGCACGCTCGCGCCATACGCTCGGAACAGATGCGCGCGGTGGCCGAAGAACGCGAGCCGCGTGTTCTGGAACTGCTGCAGTCCTGGGGCGGCGTCACCATCGCCTACCGCAAGCGCATGGTCGACAGCCCATCGTATACGCTGAACCACGAGGAAGTGCAGAAAGCGCTGGAGGAGGGCATACGCTTCGCCGAAGGACTCACGCCGCTCAAGGTCGAGCTCGATCAGTACGGCCACGCCAGGGCGCTCAAGGTTTCGGTGCAGGTGCGCGGCGAGGACGGCAACTGGAGCGAAGTCAGTCAAACCGAACTGCCGGCGAAAACCATCCTGGTAGCGGCGGGCACCCAACCCAACACGGTGCTCGCGCGCGAGGACGCGGCACACTTCAAGCTCGACGGCCGCTATTTCCAGGCCTACGACGCGGCGGGCAACCCGGTGGTCGCCGAGAAGGCTATCTCGAAGCCCAATGAAATAAATGTATTACTATCGAAACGCGAGGATGGCCGCGGCATGAGCTATTTCGGCGACGTGCATCCTTCGTTCTTCGGCAACGTGGTGAAGGCGATCGGCAGCGCGAAACAGGGCTACCCCGTAGTGAGCCGCGCGCTGGAGCAGGTGCAGCCCGCGGCGGCGATCGACGACGCGGCATTCCTGAGCCGGCTCAACAGCGAACTGCGCGCCACGGTGCATGAGGTGGTGCGCCTGACGCCGATGATCGTGGAGGTGGTGGTGCGTGCGCCGATGGCGGCACGCCGTTTCCGGCCCGGCCAGTTCTACCGCCTGCAGAACTACGAAGCGATCGCGCCGAAAACCGAAGGCACGCGGCTCGCGATGGAAGGGCTGGCGCTCACCGGCGCGTGGGTGGACCCCGGGCAGGGACTGATTTCCACCATCGTGCTCGAGATGGGCGGCTCCAGCGACCTGTGCGTGGAATTGAAGCCCGGCGAACCCATCGTGCTGATGGGGCCGACCGGCACGCCGACCGAGATTCCCCAAAACGAAACCGTGGCGCTGGTCGGCGGCGGGCTCGGCAACGCGGTGCTGTTCCCGATCGGCCAGGCGATGCGCAAGGCAGGAAACCGCGTGCTGTACTTCGCCGGCTACAAGCACATGAACGACCGCTACAAGATCGAAGAGATCGAGGCCGCGTCCGATATCGTCGTCTGGTGTTGCGACGAGGAGCCGGGTTTCACGCCCGACCGCCCGCAGGACCGCACCATTGCCGGCAACATCGTGCAGGCGATGCACGCCTATGCGAGCGGCGCGCTCGGCGAGCAGGTCATCCCGTTCAAGGACGCCGACCGCATCATCGCCATCGGCTCCGACCGCATGATGGCGGCGGTGGCGCGCGCGCGGCACGAGATGCTCAAACCGTACCTGAAGCCGCACCATTTCGCGATCGGCTCCATCAACTCGCCGATGCAGTGCATGATGAAA
>CAYIRZ010000390.1:0-2932 GCA_964365845.1 uncultured Streptomycetaceae bacterium | reverse complement strand
GCTTAAGAAAGAAGCTTTGAGTGTTGCAACACCGTGTTGGCCGGAACAAACGTCACTTGCATGGCGTTCTTTTCGACTCGTTCTTTAATTTAGGAGTTTGTCGGGGCTAAGTCCGGCAAACTCCTGGTCTGGAGCATTGGTCATGGCAAGAATGGTGAAATGTGTAAAGCTGGGCTGTGAAGCCGAAGGCCTTGATTTTCCGCCGTATCCCGGCGAACTCGGCAAGCGCATTTTCGAGAATGTGTCCAAAGAAGCGTGGAAGCAGTGGCTCGAGCAACAAAAAATGCTGGTCAATGAAAACCGGCTCAATCTTGCGGACAAGAAGGCGCGGGATTACCTCGCCCAGCAGATGGAGAAGCATTTCTTCGGCGGTGGCGCCGACGCCGCTGCCGGTTACGTTCCGCCGTCATCTAAGATCCCGTAACAAAATCAAGTAAATTAGCCGCCGATGAACGCCGATGAAAATCTAAAATTTCCCTTCTCCTTCCGGGAGAAGGGTCAGGGATGAGGGCCGGGCGGTTACATCGGTCTTGGTCTTTTGAAATGCGCTCAAAGAAACACCGCGCAGCTTTCTATGCGTATCAGGTGAGCGCTTCGGCGCGGGCGTGCCAGGCATGAGCAAAACCCGTCTTGATCCGGAGCTTTATCTTAACCGGGAACTCGGTCAACTCGCATTCAACCGCCGCGTGCTGGCGCAGGCGGAGAATCGCGACTACCCGCTGCTTGAGCGGCTGAAGTTTCTGTGCATTGTCAGCAGCAATCTCGACGAATTTTTCGAGATCCGCGTATCGGGACTCAAGGCGGAAATCGAAGCCGGCTCTCCCCCGGTCGGCCCCGACCGGATGCGCGGCGACCAGGTGTTCGTGCAGGTTGCGAAAGAGGCCCATGAGCTTGTCGCCCGCCAGTACCGGCTGCTGAACGAAGAGATCCTGCCCGGACTCGAGAAGCAGGGCATACGCTTTTTGCGCCGGGCGGAATTCACCGCGGCACAGGCCGAATGGATCAAAGCCTATTTCTTCCGCGAAGTGATGCCGGTGCTGACGCCAATCGGGCTCGATCCCGCGCACCCCTTTCCGCGCGTGCTCAACAAAAGCCTGAATTTTGTGGTCGAACTCGAGGGCAAGGACGCATTCGGCCGCAATTCCGGCATCGCCATCGTGCAGGCGCCGCGTGTGCTGCCGCGCGTGATCCGGTTGCCGCCGGATATTGCCGCAGTCGACCATGATTTCGTTTTTCTGTCATCGATCCTTCATGCGCATGTGTCGGAGCTTTTCGCCGGTATGAAGGTTATCGACTGCTATCAGTTTCGCGTTACACGCAACAGCGACCTGTTCGTCGACGAAGAAGAGGTCAAGGACCTGCGCACTGCGTTGCGCGGCGAGTTGTCGCATCGGCAGTTCGGCGACGAAGTGCGGCTCGAGGCCGCGGATAACTGCCCGCCTCAGGTCACCGATTTTCTGCTGGCCCAGTTCAAGCTTGGGCCGGACGATCTTTACCGTGTCGACGGACTGGTCAACCTGGTGCGGCTGATGAGCGTGCCCGACTGGGTCGACCGGCCCGATCTCAAGTTTCCGCATTTCACGCCCGGCTTTCCGGCACAACTCGAGAGGCCCGGCGACATGTTCAGCGCCATCCGCGACGGCGACATCCTGCTGCATCAGCCGTTCCAGTCGTTCCAGCCGGTGATCCTGTTTCTTGAGCAGGCGGCGCGCGATCAAAACGTGGTGGCGATCAAGCAAACCGTCTATCGCACCGGCGCGGAGTCGGAGCTGATGGAGATCCTGATCGGCGCGGCCCGCAGCGGCAAGGAGGTCACGGTGGTGCTGGAGCTGCTGGCGCGCTTTGACGAGGAGGCGAATATCAACTGGGCGCAGCGCCTGGAAGAAGTCGGTGCCCATGTCGTCTACGGCGTCGTCGGTCACAAAACGCATGCCAAGATGCTGATGGTGGTGCGGCGCGAGGGGGAACGGTTGCGACGTTACGTGCATCTGGCGACCGGCAATTATCATCCGCGTACCGCCAGGCTTTACACCGATTTCGGGCTTTTTACCTACAATGAGGAAATCGGGGCCGACGTCAATGACATATTCATCCAGCTGACGGGGCTCGGCAAGGCCAGCAAACTCAAGCATTTGTGGCAGTCGCCGTTCACGCTGCACAAGCAGATACTGCGCGCGATCCAGAATGAAATCCAGCATGCCCAGGCCGGGCGCAAGGCGCAGGTCATCGCCAAAATGAACGCGTTGCTCGAGCCGGAAATCATCGCCGCGCTCTACGAGGCATCCAGGGCGGGTGTCGAAATCGATCTCATCGTGCGCGGGGTGTGCGCCTTGCGGCCGGGTGTTCCCGGCGTTTCCGACAACATTCGCGTGCGTTCCATTATCGGCCGTTTCCTGGAACACACGCGCGTGTTCTATTTTCACAATGACGGCGCACAGGATGTCAGCCTCGCCAGTGCCGACTGGATGGACCGCAACTTTTTCCGTCGCATCGAGGTGTGTTTCCCGGTGCTCGACCCCGAACTCAAGAAGCGCGTGATCAACGAGGGCCTCAAGCCGTATCTCGACGACAACACGCAGGCGTGGGAAATGGACCAGCACGGACAGTACCAATGCAAATCCTCGCGCCGCGGCAAGCCTGCAAGCGCGCAGGACATGCTGCTTGGCCTGCTCGCGAGCAGGCCGGCCTAGGACCTATTAACCATTACCCCATGAGTGCGACGGAGGCGATTTGGGCTCAAGGCTAGAAGCGTCAAGCGCGGTTTACCTGGCGGTGAATAAGCGAAGGCACGACAACGCCATGGGCCCAAATCGCCCCCGTCCCTGCGGGTTGCGGTCAAAATCGCCGCTGGCTTCGTTGCTCGTCTTGCCAATATTAGCGATATTGGCTGCGACAAGCGCCTTGCCATCGACGATTTTGGACCGCAACGCAT
>CAYIRZ010000389.1:0-2938 GCA_964365845.1 uncultured Streptomycetaceae bacterium | reverse complement strand
TGATCATTTCCTGCCCGCTCTCGCGCCCTATGCCGGAACGCTTGTAGCCGCCGAAGGGCGAGAGATAGCTCACGGCGCGATAGGTGTTGACCCACACCGTTCCCGCCTGCAAACGCTCGGCCATGGTGAAGGCGCGGCGCATGTTCTGCGTCCACACGCCGGCCGCCAGACCGAACACGACGTCGTTGCCTATGGCGATCGCGTCTTCCTCGTCTTTGAATGGAATCACCGACAGCACCGGACCGAACACTTCTTCCTGCGCGATGCGCATGCTGTTTTTGACGCCGGTGAAAATCGTCGGCTCGACGAACCAGCCGTCGCCGCATTCGGGGCGGGTGGCACGCGCGCCACCGAGCGCCGGCTTCGCCCCCTCCGATTTCGCTATGTCTATGTATTTCAATATTTTTTCGAACTGGGGGCGATTGGTAACAGGACCCACCTGGGTGTCGTGACTCATCGGATCGCCCATTTTCGCGGTCTTGGCGAAAGCGACGAGCTTTTCGACGAACGCGTCATGAATGCTTTGCTGCACCAGCAGCCGCGAGCCGGCGATGCAGGTCTGGCCGGTGGCGGCGAAAATGCCGGAGATCACGCCCTTGACCGCGTTGTCGAGGTGCGCGTCGTCGAACACGATGTTGGGCGACTTGCCGCCCAGCTCCATGCTCACGCGCTTGAGGCCGCGCGCCGCCGCCTCGTAGATTTTCTGGCCGGTCGCGTCCGAGCCGGTGAAGGCGACCTTGGCCACCAGCGGATGTTCGACGAGCGGCGTGCCGACGTCGGGTCCGAAACCGGTGACGACATTGACCACGCCCGGCGGGAAGCCCGCCTGCTCGACGAGCTTCATGAATTCCAGCGCCGAGGCCGATGTGTATTCGGAAGGCTTGATGACCACGGTGTTGCCGGCGGCGAGCGCCGGCGCGAGCTTCCATGCCAGCAGGAGCAGCGGCGAATTCCAGGGAATGATCGCGGCGATCACGCCGAGCGGCTCGTAGCGCGTGTAGTTGAAGGTGTCGGCCTTGTCGCTGGGTATGACATGGCCTTCGATCTTGTCGGCAAGTCCGCCGTAGTAGTAATACCATTGCGCCATGTAAGCGGTCTGCGCGCTCATCTCGGCGTAGAGCTTGCCGTTGTCGCGCACCTCGATTTCGGCGAGGAACTTCGATTTCTCGGTGACGAGATCGCCGAGCCTGCGCAGCAGCGCGCCGCGTTTCGTGGCATTGAGTTTGGGCCATGCGCCGGAGGTGAACGCGGCGCTCGCGGCCTGCACTGCGTGGTCGGCATCGGCGGCGGCGCCGCGCGCGATCTGCGCCCACGGTTTGCCGGTATAGGGATTGTCGCTTTCGAAGCAGGCGCCGGACGCGGATTCGACCCACTGGCCGTCGATGTACATCCGGTATTTTGCCAGCGCTGTGCCATCCATGATGTTTTCCTGAAAAAACAAATTAAGCCACAGAGGTCACAGAGAACACAGAGAACGCAAGGTTTAACCCCAAGAGCGTCAATCAAACCGGAGAGAAGAAAACTTGCTTGTTCTTGATATCTTTATTTCGTGTTTTCGTTGATGCTCTTAATGATTTCTCTGTGACCTCTGTGCTCTCTGTGGCTGTCCTGTTACTCGAAAGCCTTCCCGCCGAGCAGGGCTTCGCGGAAACGGTGCTTGATCGCCGTGCCGTCGCGCAGCGGCAGCGCCATAGTCACCGGGTTGGTCGTCACCTTGATGGTGGCGAACAGCGGCCCTTGCGTGCTGTATAACTTCGGAATCCAGGTTTTGAGCTGCTGCGCGGAGTAAATGGTGGTGGCTGCGGCAAAGCCCGCCGCGCTGGCGATGCCTGCGAGATCGACACCTTTCCCGGTGTGCGAGGACTGCATTCCGGTTTCGCCGTAGTGCTGGTTGTCGAGCACAACGATGGAGAGATTTTTCGGGCACTCGACGGCAATGGTGGCGAAGCTCCCCAGGCCCATCAGCATTTCGCCGTCGCCGGTGATGACCAGCACCCGGCGCTTCGGTTGCGCCAGCGCCAGTCCCAGACCGATCATCGCCGCGCCGCCCATCGCGCCCCACAGATAGAAATTGAGCGGATGGTCGCCGGCGGCGAACGCATCGTAGGTCGACGAGCCCAGACCGGTGACCAGCAGGGCATCGCCGCGATCTTTCAGGATTGCCGGAACGACGTCGCGGCGTTCGAGTACAGGTTTCTTTTGACTAGGCATCATTTCATTTGCTCCAGTTTTTGAAGCCGATGACGCGCTGCCCGATCAGGATCGCGACGCCGCGATATGAACTGAAGGCGAGACGCGCCGCGGCCGCCACGGTTTCCGCAATACTGTCCGCCTGATCCACCGGCTGCACGATGACGCCGGCGTTCTCGAGCGCCGCGGCGGTGCTTTGCCCCATCGGCACCTGCCACGGATTGAACTCGCCCCACTGGCCGCGCATGGTGACCAGCGCCAGCAGCGGAAAACGGCATTCCTGGATCATGCTCAGCATGTTGATACAGTTGCCGACGCCGCTCGACTGCATCAGCAGCGCGCCGCGCTCACCGCCGAGCCAGGCGCCGGCGAGCAGCGCCACGCCTTCTTCCTCGGTGGTGAGCGAAACCGCGCGTATGTTTTTATCCGCGTGGCAAAGCTTGATGAGCTTGCTGTGGCCGGCGTCCGGCACATAGGCGACCTGGCGAATGTCGTTATCGCGGAACACCTGGAAAATCTGGCCCGGCCATATCGTGGACTTCGATTGCTGATCGGTTTTCATAGGGAGGCGGGTTGTTGTTTTATTGAATGCAAATATTACTCCTGCTCCAATGCGCGGCAAAGCGTAGCGCTCGTTTATTGAGCGTTTCATAATGAGTGACAGTCGGAACGCTCAATCCCTCTCCCCGACCCCTGATGTTTCCCCGGCTTTTTCAATTGAAAGTCTGTACAAATCAAGAGGATGGAT
>CAYIRZ010000388.1:0-2940 GCA_964365845.1 uncultured Streptomycetaceae bacterium | reverse complement strand
TCGTCGGTGCGGCATGCACCTCGCTCGCCGCCGGCTTCGACCGCATCATCGGCTTCGACATGGGCGGCACTTCGACCGATGTCTCGCATTACGCGGGCAGCTTCGAACGCGTGTTCGAAACCCGGATCGCCGGCGTCAGGATGCGCGCGCCGATGATGAGCATCCATACCGTCGCCGCCGGCGGCGGCTCCATCCTGCATTTCGACGGCACACGCTACCGGGTGGGCCCCGATTCGGCCGGCGCCCATCCCGGTCCGGCGTGCTATCGCAACGGCGGACCGCTGACGGTCACCGATTGCAACGTGATGCTGGGCAAGATCCAGCCGCAGTTATTCCCCGGCGTGTTCGGACCCAACGGCGATCAGCCCCTCGACCATGCGATCGTGCACGAAAAATTCAGTGCTCTCGCAATCGAAATCCACGACCACACCGGCGATACGCGCACGCCGGAACAGGTCGCCGAAGGTTTCGTGCACATCGCGATCGAAAACATGGCCAATGCCGTCAAGAAAATTTCGGTGCAGCGCGGCCACGACATCACTGGTTACACGCTCACCTGTTTCGGCGGCGCCGCGGGCCAGCACGCCTGCCTGGTGGCGGACGCGCTGGCGATGCCGCGCATTTTCATCCACCCCTACGCCGGCGTGCTCTCCGCTTACGGCATGGGGCTTGCCGATATCACCGCCATGCGCGAGCGCGCGGTCGAAGCCCGGCTCGACGCGGCGCTGATGCCGCGCCTGGAATCACTGCTTGCCGAACTGGCCGCGGCAGCGCGCGATGAAGTGCTGGCACAGGACGTTGCGGCGCCGCGCGTTACGGAAAACAGATACGCGCATCTCAGATACGAGGGCACCGACACCGCGATCGTCGTCGACTTCGCCGCGCCCCACGACATGGTCCGGCAATTCGAAGACAGCTACCGCCAGCGCTACAGTTTCCTGATGCCGGAGCGGGTACTGGTCGTCGAGGCGGTATCGGTCGAGGCCGTGGGCGAAAGCGCAGCGGACATACAACACGCCTTCACGACCACGGCGCGCAAAGCCGGCACAGCGCAGCCCGCGGCGACAGTCAGCATGTTCAGTCAGGGCGCCTTGCATGACACGCCGGTTTACCGGCGCGACGATCTGCATCCGGGCGACGTCATCGCCGGCCCCGCCATCATCGCCGAAGCCCATGCCACCACGGTTGTGGAGCCGCAGTGGCGAGCAAATATTACCGAATTAAATCATATCGTTATGACGAGATCGACACCCCGCCCGCAGCGCACCGCCATCGGCACGCGGGCGGACCCGGTGATGCTGGAAATCTTCAACAATCTGTTCATGGCGATCGCCGAGCAGATGGGCATCACGCTTGCCAATACCGCCTATTCCGTCAACATCAAGGAGCGCCTCGATTTTTCGTGCGCGTTGTTCGACGCGCACGGCAACCTCATCGCCAACGCGCCGCACATACCGGTGCACCTGGGTTCGATGGGCGAAAGCGTGAAGACCGTGATCCTCGATAATGCCGGCCGCATGCGCGCGGGCGATGTTTACATGCTCAACGATCCTTATCATGGCGGCACGCATCTGCCCGATATCACCGTCATCACGCCGGTGTTCGACGAGACCGGACAAAGCATACTTTTCTATGTCGGCGCGCGCGGCCATCACGCCGACGTCGGCGGCATCACGCCGGGCTCGATGCCGCCCGACAGCCGGATTATCGACGAGGAAGGCGTGCTGATCGACAACTTTCTTCTGGTCGAAAGCGGCCGTTTCCGCGAGCGGGAAACCCGCGCCCTGTTCTCCGAGGCGTACCCCCCTGCACGCAACGTCGAGCAGAACCTCGCCGACCTGCGGGCGATGATCGCCGCCAATCAGAAAGGCGTGACGGAACTCAAGCACATGGTCGGGCATTTCGGGCTCGACGTGGTGCACGCCTACATGCGGCACGTGCAGGACAACGCCGAGGAAGCGGTGCGGCGCGTGATCGGCGTTCTGAAGGACGGCGCGTTCAGCTACGAGATGGACAATGGCGCAACGATCAATGTGGCGATACGTATCGACAAGGTCGCGCGCAGCGCCGAGATCGACTTCACCGGCACTTCGAAGCAACTCAACAACAATTTCAACGCGCCCACGGCGGTCACCATGGCCGCGGTACTCTATGTGTTCCGCACCCTGGTCGATGATGACATCCCGCTCAACGCGGGCTGCCTCAAGCCGCTCAAGGTCATCATCCCTGAAGACTCGATGCTGAATCCGCGCCGCCCGGCGGCGGTAGTCGCCGGCAACGTCGAGACCTCGCAATGCGTGACCGACGCGCTCTACGGCGCGCTCGGCCTCATGGGCGCCTCGCAGGGCACGATGAACAACTTCACTTTCGGCAACGAGCACTATCAGTACTACGAAACCATTTCCGGCGGCTCCGGCGCCGGAATACTGACGAGCGGCACGGAGACGCCGCGGGGTTTCGACGGCACGGATTGCGTGCAGACCCACATGACCAACTCGCGGCTCACCGATCCCGAAGTGCTCGAGTGGCGTTATCCCGTGCTACTGGAAGAATTTTCGATCCGGCGCGGCAGCGGCGGCGCGGGTGAGTGGCGCGGCGGCAACGGCGCGGTGCGGCGCGTGCGCTTTCTGGAAGCCATGACCGCGGCGATCCTGTCCGGGCATCGCCGCATCGCGCCCTACGGCATGGCCGGTGGCGCGCCGGGCGCGGTCGGCCGCAATCATGTGCAACGCGCCAACGGGGAAATCGTCGAGCTCAAGGCCTGTGACCGCATCGATATGCAGGCAGGCGATGTATTCGTGATCGAGACGCCGGGCGGCGGTGGCTATGGCGAGAGACCTGAGGGATGAGGGCTACTCTAACAAGTTACTGGGTTCCCGCCTTCGCGGGAATGACAAAACCATACTTAATCAGCGCTTCCCTAGCGTGCACGCCTCACGG
>CAYIRZ010000387.1:0-2945 GCA_964365845.1 uncultured Streptomycetaceae bacterium | reverse complement strand
AGGATGACGAATTTGCCGTTGACCTTGCCCATGCCCTGGATGAAATCGGTGCGGATCTTCGCCCCGAACGCCGGCGCCGGCTCGATTTCCGAGGCCGGGATCTCCAGCACCGCGTTGACCGCGTCGACGATCACGCCTACATCCCGGCTCTCCCCATCGGCTTCGATTTCGACGATCACGAAACAGGTGCGTTTGGTCGCTTCGGTGGTCTTCTTGCCGAAGCGCGCCGACAAATCCATCACCGGCACCACCGCCCCGCGCAGATTGATCACTCCGCGGATGCACGCCGGCATCATCGGCACCGTGGTGAGACTGCCGTACTCGATGATCTCCTTGATCGCCAGGATGCCGATGGCGAACACCTCGCCGCCGAGCATGAAGGTCAGATACTGCGTTTGCTCCGCGGCGGCTTGCACCGCCGCCCGGGCCGCCGCTGGAACGACCACCGGTTTATTGCCTGTCTGATCCACTGCGTTCATGTCCGTCTCCCTCAGAACTTGGCGAATTGAGCTTCGTCGGGCGCGGCCTCGGGAGCGAGCGCCAGATTGCCCACGGCCTTGACCCCGCCCTGGTTCCTCGGCACCGCCCTCACGGCCGCGGCCGGCTTGCGCGCGGCGACCACGTTCGCGCTCTTCGTCCCTTCGAGCGTGAAGAACGCCATCGCCTGCTGCAACTGCTCGGCCTGGCCGCTCATCTCCACGGCGGTCGCCGCAAGTTGTTCCGAGCTCGAGGCGTTCTGCTGTGTCGCCTTGCTCAACTGGCCCACCGCCGAGTTGATCTGGCCCACGCCGGAAGACTGCTCCTCCGAAGCCGCCGTGATCTCCTGCACCAGCTCGGAGGTCTTCCTGATGTTCGGCACCATCTCATCCAGAAGCTTGCCCGCCTTCTCGGCCAGCTCCACGCTGTTGGTGGCAACCTCTCCGATCTCCTGCGCGGCGACCTGGCTGCGTTCGGCCAGCTTCCTCACCTCGGCGGCCACCACCGCGAAGCCCTTGCCGTGCTCGCCGGCCCTGGCCGCCTCGATCGCGGCGTTCAACGCCAGCAGGTTGGTCTGGTAGGCGATGTCGTCGATGATGCTGATCTTCTTGGCGATCTGCTTCATCGCCGCCACTGTCTCCTTCACCGCTTCGCCGCCCTCGGTGGCTTCCTTCGCCGCCTTGGTCGCGATGCCGTCGGTCACTTTGGCGTTCTCGGTGTTCTGCGAAATCGAGGCGGTCATCTGCTCGACCGAGGCGCTGGTCTCTTCCACCCCCGCGGCCTGCTCGCTCGATGCCTGCGACAGCGACTGCGCCGTGGTGTTAACCTCTTCCGCCGCGCTGGAAAGCGTATTCGCCACGGCGGACACATCGCTCATGGTCTGGGACAACTTTTCCACCGCCCCGTTGGTCGCATCTTTCAGCCGCTTGAACATGCCTTGATATTCGTTCTCGATTTTTTGCGTCAGATCGCCTCGCGCGATATGCTCGATCACGCGCATGGTTTCCTCGAGTACGCCGGAAGAAATCCCGGTCAGATTGTTGATGCCCTCGCCCAATACCTTCATGAACCCCTGCTTGCCTTCGAGATCGATACGCTGCGACAGATCGCCGGCAACCGCGCCATCCACGATCCGTTTCACCTCGACTTCCACCGCCACTTCGGCCGTGCGGTCCTTCCATTCCACCACGGTGCCTACCCGCTCGCCCTTGCCGTCCAGGATCGGGCTGGCGATCAGCGCGAAGCTCAGCCCCGCTACCTTGATCTCGGTGTTGTGCGCGCCGCGCAGCGCCCCCACCATGCCTTTCTGGTGCGCCGGGTTCTTGTGGAAAGCGTCCATGCTCACGCCGATCAGGCGCCGCGCATCGAATTGCGGCAGCGCCTTGCGTATGCCGGCCTCGTTGCGAGCCAGCATTTCCTGCAACATCTCGTTCATGTACACGATCTCGTTGGCGGAATTGGCGATCATCACGTTGGTCGTGCACTTGTCCAGCGCGTTCTTGATGCGGAGGGTCTCCGCCGCCAGCTTAAGCTCGTTCTCGCGCGCCGCGATTTCCGCGGTCGCGTCCTTCCACTCCACCACCGTGCCCAGCCGCACTCCGCTGGCGTCATTCACCGGATTGACGATCAAGTCAAACTTGCGCCCGCCCACATCCAGCCGTGTCTTGTGCGTGCCGCTCAGCTTCGCCAGCATGCTGCGCTGATGCGCCGGGTTCTTGTGGAATGCGTCGATATTGGCGCCAATCACCGCGCGTGCGTTGAACGCCGGCAGGTCCTTGCGGATGTCGGATTCCACCTCGACCAGCATTTTCGCCAGGGATCCGTTGGCATACGCAATATTGTAGTCGGCATCGGCCACCATCACGTTGGTGGCGGCGACATCGAGCGCGCCCTTGATGCGCAGGCTGCGCGCGGCGTTCTCCTTGACGCCGTCTATCGCTTCGGTGATCCTGGCCTTCAGTCCCGGCAACCGGTCCATGTCGACCGATAAATCGCCTTTGCCGTAGCGGCTGACCACGTCGACGATCTTCATCTTGTCGGCGATATGCGACGCCACCAGATCGTTGATGCCTTTGGCTATGGTCCGGAAGGTCTCCGGGAATGCCTCGACCGGAATGAACTGATCGGTCAGTCCCAAGTCATGCTGCTGACTCATCGTGGCGAGGGCATCGGCCAGTTTCTTGACTTGGGCGGCGCAATTGGATGTGGCGGCGGGTGCTTTGCGTTTCATGATTTTCTCCTTTTGATCGGTTAAAAATGTTTGTGTGTGGTATGTCTAATGCAGCCATTTAATACATTGATTATTAACGTTTTCATGTGACAATCCTATCCCGCAAGAACGGGTTTTTCACCCGGCCTCGCCGCCTGCGGGACCGCATCGCCCGCGTGCCGCAGCAGCGCGGCCACATCGAGGATCAGCGCGACCTCGCCGTTGCCGAGAATGGTCGAGCCGCTGATGCAGGTGACCC
>CAYIRZ010000386.1:0-2952 GCA_964365845.1 uncultured Streptomycetaceae bacterium | reverse complement strand
GCAGTACGAAGCGCTGCTTGCGACCGAGGGCGTCAAGATCGAATTCAAGCCGGATGCGATCAAGCGTCTTGCCGAAATCGCCTGGCACGTCAACGAGAGGACCGAGAACATCGGCGCCCGCCGGCTCTACACCGTGATCGAAAAACTGCTCGAAGAGATTTCGTTCAACGCCGGCAAGCGTTCAGGCGAGACCATCGGCATCGACGCCTGTTACGTCGATGAGCGCCTCAAGGACCTCTCGCAGAGCGAGGATTTGGCGCGCTATGTGTTGTAACTGAAAACCGGTAAGCCGTAAGCCGTAAGCGGTAAGCGGTAAAACCGCTCACTGCTCACCGCTTACGGCTCGATGCTCATCGGACCAATACCAGCGGCTTGATGCCCAGGCTCTGACTGATGCGATCGGCGGCCTGACGGGCTTCGGTCTGGCTCGCATAAGGCCCCGCGTGTACGCGGAACAAGCCGTCTTTTGGAAACACGTGCAGCGCTTGTGTCAGCCATTCGACCTGTGCCTTGAGTCGGGTGAGATAGCTTTCGGCATTTTCTTTCGAGCCGAACGCGCCGAGCTGCAGGTAGAGGCCGCCCGCATCGCGGGTCAAGGACACGCTCGACGCCGTGGCCGGTGGCGCATCCGCGGCCGGCAAGGGTCCGGGCTCACGTTGCCCGGCTGCGTCGGTATTTTCGCGTGCCGGGGCTGGCACGGAGGCCACCACGGCCGGCGCGACCTCATCGCCCGGAAGTATGGCCTCCACCTCCACCATCCCGCTGCCGCCACCAAGCACCCCGAGCTTGTGGGCGGCGGTGTACGAAAGATCGATCAACCGCTGATCGATAAATGGCCCCCGGTCGTTGATGCGCACCACCACCGATTTGCCATTGGCGAGATGGGTGACGCGCGCGTAGCTCGGGACCGGCAGCGTGGTGTGCGCCGCGCTCATGCCGTACATGTCGTAGATTTCCCCGGAAGAAGTCATCTTGCCGTGGTAGCGGCGCCCATACCAGCTTGCAATGCCGCGCGCTTTATAGGGGGCGAGCGCGGTCATCGGCGTGTAATTCCTGCCCATTACGGTATAGGGGCGGCGGGTGCCCCGGTGCAGCGGTTCGACTCGGGGGACCGCGTCCGGGATACTGTCGATGTCGGCGGGCGGGCTGTCACCGGGTCCGTCGTCGAGATAATAACCGCCACCGCGCTGTCCGGGTGCGCAGCACGGCCCGGTTGCCGTGCCGGGAGCGCGCTCGATGCGCGGCGATTTGCTCACGGTGCCGCAGCCGCTCATCGCCGCCGCCAGCAGCACGGCGGCGATAACGGGGTAAGCGGTGAGCGGTGAGCGGTGAGGTGCACTCTGCGCGCGTGTTTCTGGCTGCTTACTACTCACGGCTTACGCTCACTCATCACGATTGAACCAGTTTCTTGTGCGTATGTATGCTCATCAAAATACCAAAACCGAGACAGATCGTCACCAGGGAAGTTCCGCCGTAGCTGATCAGCGGCAGCGGCACCCCCACCACCGGCAGGATGCCGCTCACCATGCCCATGTTGACGAAGGCATAGGTGAAGAAGGTGAGCGTGATCGCGCCGGCAAGCAGCCGCGTGAACATCGTCGGCGCGCCGGCGGTGATCACTGCGCAACGCGCGATGACCAGCAGGAATAAAATCAACAAAATAAGGTTGCCGAACAAGCCGAATTCCTCGGAATAGACTGCAAAAATAAAATCGGTGGTGCGCTCGGGTATGAAGTCGAGATGGGTCTGGGTGCCGTTCAGCCAACCTTTCCCGAGTATGCCTCCTGAGCCGACCGCGATGGTCGATTGTATGGTGTGATATCCCGAACCCAGTGGATCCTGCGCCGGATCGAACAGCATCAGGATGCGCTGGCGCTGATAATCGTGCAGGACCGACCACAGAAACGGCAGGCTGGCGAGGCCGGAGGCAATGACGCCCGCGATGATGCGCCAGGACAGGCCGGCCAGAAACAGTACGTAGCATCCACTGGAGAAGATCAGCACCGCGGTGCCGAGATCGGGTTGGCGCGCGATCAGTCCTACCGGCACCACCAGGAATATGACTGCGAAGAGATAGTTCTTGAGCCGCAAGGTGGCTTCGTAACGGTCGAAGTACCATGCCAGCATGAGCGGTACCGCGATTTTCATCAATTCCGAGGGCTGGATGCGGGTGACGCCGACAAACAGCCAGCGGCGCGCACCGTTGACGACGTCGCCGAACAACGCGACCCCGATCAGGAGTGCCAGCCCCAGCAGATAGGCCGGGAGGGACAGGCGCATCAGATAATGCGGCGGTATGTTGGCGAAGACCCACATCACGGCCAGTGCAACCAGCATGTTCATCAGTTGCGAGCTGACGCGCGCCATGCTTGCGTTCGATGCGCTGTACAGCACGATGAGCCCCGTTGCCATCAGCAGCAGGACGGCGCCGAGCAGCAGTCCATCGACATGCGCGGTGAAAAATCGGACCGCGCGCCTAATGAGTATTGGGGCCACTGTCGTCTTCCTTGGCCGGCCTGGCGGGTTCCTTGCCGAGCAGGTAGTAATCCAACACCTGACGCGCAATCGGTGCGGCGGCGCGCGCTCCGAAGCCTGAATTTTCCACAACGACAGCGATGGCGATCGTGGGTCTCTCGGCAGGGGCATAAGCGATGAACAGGGCATGGTCGCGATGGCGTTCCTGAACGCGGCTCTCGACGTATTTTTCACCCTGCTTGATGCCGATCACCTGGGCGGTGCCGGTCTTGCCGGCGCTGGCGTATCCCGCGCCGGCGAAGGCGCGCGCGCCCGTGCCTTCCTTGTTGACCCCAACCAGCGCCTGCTGGATTAGCGCGATGTGCTCGGGCTTCAGGTCCAGGCTGGGCAGCGGCTTCTGTGCTATGAATTCGCGTTCGCGGGTGGTGATGTTTTCGACGTAGTTGACGATGTGCGGACGGAACATGACGCCATCGT
>CAYIRZ010000385.1:0-2952 GCA_964365845.1 uncultured Streptomycetaceae bacterium | reverse complement strand
CTAGTAAGCCTAGCATCGCCTTAATTGATGGATTCATGCTCGCATCAATGATAAAAGATGTCCATCTGGCAATAGAAGAGTTGGAAATTAATGCTGTCTAAAAAGAAAATACCCTTACTGGCCCAGGTACGCGAGTTTTTTAGTCGCGAGCGAATTAAGTTCGTATATACGATTGAAAAAACCACCTCGCATTTGATCGGGGATATTTTAGAGGCCGCCCGCGCCAGCGGGAAAGAGGGTCCGGTTGCGCAGTATTTGGTTGGGGCCAAGTTGCAATTGCGCTTTCCTGGCATGTCCATCTCGAATGAATCTTACTCGTCGGCGGATGAGCAAACGGGAAGACAGGGCGACTTCACGGTGCAAGACACGGCGTTCCATGTGACGGTTGCGCCGATGACGGCTGTTTATGAAAAATGCGTCGCTAACCTGAACGAGGGCAAAAGCGCGTTCCTTCTTGTTCCAGCCCGTAGTGTCGAAGGCGCCAGGCAGAATGCGGACAATATGGCGAGCGGCAGAATCGACGTTGCGGCGATTGAGTCATTTGTGGGCTTCAACGTCAATGAAATAGCCATGTTCGGCAAAGGCGCATCCGCTCAGGCGCTGCTACAGCTTCTTGAGATTTACAACTCAAGAGTGAAGGAAGTCGAAACGGATTTGTCATTAATGATCGATATCCCCAAAAATCTCGGTGGCTGATTTGCCGCAGCGAGAACTGTGAAGAATTAAAAGGGGGTTCAGAATTATTTTCTGATAAGAAGAAAATCGAGCCTTTTCTTTTGCTCTTTTTACTTATGCCCGATGTTTTTGACAAGGCTGTACGCAGCGCGATCATGTCCCGTGTCAAGGGTAAAGATAACCTGCGCGAATTGAAACGTCTTGGATGGAAGTGCCTGGTGATTTGGGAATGCCAGCTTAAACACCACGGGCGCGTGGCGGCCCGCATAGAGCGATTTCTATCATGATGGAGGAACAGAAAGGGGCGGGTTAACGCCCGCGTTAACTGTTTCCTGTTGTTATCGGCGTTCATCGGCGGCTGAAATTTTTTTATCTTTTTGATTTCTTGGCGGCCTTGGCGCCTTGGCGGTTCAATAAGGTTTCGACATGACTTTCCAAAACATTCTCTTCGAACAACCCGAACCCGGCATTTACCTGCTCACGCTCAACCGTCCCAAAGCGCTCAACGCGTTGAACGCGCTGACCCTGGATGAGCTGGCGCAGGCGGTCGCACAGGTCGCGGCAGATGACGCGGCGCGTGTGCTGCTCATCACCGGTGCGGGAGAGAAGGCTTTCGTCGCCGGCGCCGACATCAGCGAGATGCAGAGCTACACCCCCGAGCAGGCGCGGGCATTTTCGGGCAAAGGCATGCGCGTGATGCATGCGCTCGAAGCGCTGCCGGTGCCGGTGATCGCGCTGGTCAACGGTTATGCGCTGGGCGGCGGCTGCGAACTGGCCATGGCCTGCGACTGGATAATCGCGGCGGAAAACGCGGTGTTCGGCCAGCCGGAAGTGAACCTCGGCATTCCGCCCGGCTTCGGCGGCACGCAACGCCTGACGCGCCTCGTCGGCCGCGCCATGGCGCTGGAACTCCTGACCACGGCGCGCCAGGTCAAGGCCGACGAGGCGCTGCGCACCGGCCTGGTGAATCACGTCTATCCCGCGGCCGAACTCAGGGACAAGGGCCTCGATATGGCGCGCACGATCGCCGCCAAGGGCCCCGTCGCGGTGCGGCTTGCGAAGCAGGCGGCTCAACGCGGCCAGGATCTCGATCTGGCCAACGCCTGCGTGCTCGAAACCAGTGCATTCGCGCTCGCTTTCGCCACGCAGGACCAGCAAGAGGGCATGCGCGCTTTTCTCGAAAAACGCGCGCCGAAGTTCCAGGGCAAATAGGATTTATCTCCGGGAAAATCGAGATGAGCTTCGCCAGGCCGTATTCAACGAGTAGCTACTAAACTCCACCACCCCGGCACTGCGTGCCACCCCTCCTCAAGGGAGGAGGGGAGATTCAATTGCCCACTCATCAATTCAATTCCCCTTCTTTCCAAGGAGGGGTGGACGCGCAGCGGACGGGGTGGTTTGCGTTGCGGTTGTGAGGGCGTTGTCAGTCCATTCCGTCAGGTTCGGTAATCCGACGCCCGAGAAGTACTCAGTCATGCGTTGCATGCGCGCCGTTTGCGCACCGCAGCATGCGTTTTGCGGCAATGATGAGCAAGGTGCGATGCTATAATAAACTTGCTGTGGCGTTGCGCACCAAAAGTGCTGAAAACGTCAATAAAACAAGCCCCAAAAAGGTAGATATTCATGGATACGAGAGACGTCCTTCCTGACGCCGATCCGCAGGAAACCCAGGAGTGGCTGGCAGCGCTGGAATCGGTGCTCGAACACGAGGGCCCGGACCGCGCGCATTTCCTGCTCGAAAAGCTGGTGGACAAGGCGCGTCGTTACGGCGCCTATATTCCTTATAACGCCAATACGGCGTACATCAACACCATTCCGCCGTCCCAGGAAGAGCATTCGCCGGGCGATGCGGAAATCGAGAACAACATACGGTCGCTGGTGCGCTGGAACGCCATGGCGATGGTGGTGCGCGCCAACAAGGAGTCGTCCGATCTCGGCGGCCATATCGCGAGCTTCGCCTCCGCGGCGACGCTCTACGACATCGGCTTCAACCACTTCTTCCGCGCCGCCACCGAAAATTTTGGCGGCGATCTCGTCTACATGCAGGGGCATTCGTCGCCCGGCGTGTATGCGCGCGCTTTTCTCGAAGGCCGCATTACCGAGGAGCAGCTCGACAATTTCCGCCGTGAAGTGGACGGCAAGGGCCTTTCTTCCTATCCCCATCCGTGGCTGATGCCGGATTTCTGGCAATTCCCGACGGTGTCGATGGGACTGGGCCCGCTGATGGCGATCTACCAGGCGCGCTTCATGCGCTATCTCAAGGACCGCGGCATCATC
>CAYIRZ010000384.1:0-2957 GCA_964365845.1 uncultured Streptomycetaceae bacterium | reverse complement strand
TGCAGATTCGATTGGCATTTGGCGGCCCTTGCGATGTTCATCGCCTTTTTCAGCGCCGGCATCAGCATCGCTGCCAGGATCGAGATGAGGGCGATCACGACCAAAAGCTCTAAAAGGGTGAAGGCTTTAGGAGGTGACAGGGATTGCCGATTGCCGAATGCCGAACTCCGAAAGCTTTCGCGAGTCCCCGAAGAATTTCGGGGATGCCGATTGCAGCCAGAAAGTGGATTGAAAATGTGGCACAGCCGCCCCCGGCTGTGTCTCCTCCGAACCACAGCCGGGGGCGGCTGTGCCACACGTGAAGCGTGAATCGTGAATCGTGAATCGTTCAAGGGCGCCTCCGGAAACTGTGTTTTTGAGTTTTTCATAATGAATCGTTCATGGCTGCTTACTGCTTACTGCTTACTGCTCACGGCTTACCGCTCACCGTTCCTCATCCGGCCGATAGCGGGTCTCGGGTTTCAGTCCCGCGCGCTGCAACTTCCCGCTGATCAGGCCGTTTTCGAGATAGCGGCCCTCGGCGGCGCGCTTCGCCGCCTCGTCCCAGCGCGGCAGCCAGTCGCCGAGCGGCGCGCTGCACCACGGCGACTGCGGGCGCAGCTTGGGCAGTCCTAACTCCTCCCATAATCTTTTTGCGCGCTCCATGTATTCCTGCTTCGGCAGGGCGAGCGGCGGCAGGTCTTCCTTCATCGTGGCATCCAGCAGCAGCGTGGAGTCCTCGCGCTCCGCCTCGTGCTCGCGCTCGGGACCGTGGCCCGGGCTGCGGTACTTGAGCACCTGGAGGTCGGTCGCCGGGTCCATGCGGAAAGCGAGCGCCCAGAAGATCGCGTCGGAATTGTCGGGATCGATGTCATCGTTGACGGCGATGCAGATCTTGCCGCAGTCGGCCTTGAACGAAGCCGCGCCCTGGAGCGCGCGCCAGATCTCGGTGCGCGGCGTGTTCTTCTCCACCGTGACAATGACAATGCGCCGCAGCGCCGTCATGCGCTCGTGCAGCGTGACGCGCTTCACCCCGCGGATGCCGAGCGTCTTGCTGAGATGGGTCAGGAACATCGGTTCGTACGAGACGCGCTTGATGGCGCTCGATTCGCTCGGCGTCACCTGGCTGATGTAGGAGGCGACGATCGCGTTCTTGCAGTGGGTAATCGCGGTCACCCGCATCGGCATGTTGAATTCCTCGAGCGCGACGTGGCCGTGCGATTCGCCGAACGGTCCTTCGGGCTCGAGGCGCTCGGTGTCGATCAACCCCTCGATCACCAGTTCGGCCTCGGCGGGAACGAGAAGATCGACCGTGCGGCAGCGCACGACGTTGATCGGTCCGCCGGCAACGCCGCCGGCAACACCGATCTCGTCCAGGTCGAGCGGCAGCTTCATCGGGGCCACGAACGCGACGCAGGGCGGCGCGCCCAGCACGATGGCGCACGGCATGGTCTTGTCGCCGCGCTTCTGGTACTTGAGGTAATGGCGATAGCCGCCGGCGCCGCCGACGCGGGTCGCCATGCGCACGACCAGCCGGTCCGGCGCCTTCAGCGCCGCGCGGTAAGTGCCGTGGTTCTGGATGCCGCTCTCGGGATCCCGGGTAATGACGTTGGTGGCGGTGAGCGTGGGCGCGCTGTCAAAGCCCGGCGTCGAAACCGGAATCGGCAGGCTGTCGAGGCCGTTGCCCTCGCCCTTCAAGGCATCGCCCTCGATGACGACTTCCTGGCAGGGCGCCTGTTCCACGATCCGCGGCGGTATGGGATTGGCGATGGCGCGATCCCACCGTTCCTGTACCTCTTCGAGCGGCGCGCGCATGCCGATGCCGTAGATCGCGCGGTTGCCGGCGAACGCGCCGACCACGACCGGGAACTTGTATTTGCGGCCGCGCCCGTCGACGACGTTGGTAAAAAGAAATGCCTTGCGCTCGTGCTCTTCGATGCCCCCGACGTACTGCCAGCGCACCAGCGGGTGCAGCTCGGCGTCCTTGTCGACCGGCCGGTCGATCGTGAGCAGCAGCCCTTGTTTTTTCAGCGCCTCCAGATGTTCGTGGAGGTCGGAGTAGCTGCGCTTGGCGTCCGTCATGACGTTGATTCCTTTGTGGTTTTATGGAACCTCTGATTAAGTCGTCCCCGCGAAGGCGGGGATCCAGTAACTACCTGAACATCCTGGGTTCCCGCCTTCGCGGGAATGACAAAACCATACTTGATCAGAGCTTCTCTATTTTATCGCCATCGGATTGATCGGCGAGCCGACGGCGTGAGTCACCGGCAGCGGCGGCGCGGTAAAGAAGAACTCGTAAACGCGGTCCTGCGCGCAGTCCGCCGCCAGATCCCGCAGATAAAAGATCTCGCCCATGGTGATGCCGATCATGGGGATCACCACCCAGTGCCAGGGCTGGCTCGCTTCCGTGGTTTCGTTGGGGCGCACTTCGCAGCCCCAGGTGTCGGTGCAGATGGCGGCGATCTCCTTCTTGTGTATCCATTCGCAGGTCTCGAAGGCCAGTCCCGGCGCATCGCCGCCGGCGTAACCGCCCCACTCGCCGCTGTCGAGCCGCTGTTCCATCTGTCCCGTGCGCACGATGACGAAATCGCCGCGCCGGATCTCGACGCGCTGGGCCTCGGCGGTGGCGACGAGGTCTTCGTTGGTGATCGCCGTCCCGTCTTCGAGAAAGGGCACGCCCAGATGCCGCGCCACGTCGAGCAGCACGCCGCGCCCGGCCATGCGGTCCTTCACTTTCTCGATGCCGTTTTTCTGCGCCCCGTTGCTGTCGACCAGGCGCGCGTCGTAACCGTTCCACATCTTGTCGTCATAAAAAATGTGGCCCAGCGCGTCCCACTGGGTGCCGCACTGCAGCGGCAGCGACACCATGTCGTCGGCGTAGCGCAGGCCGCCCTTGTCCTGCACTCCGGCAACCGCGTCGGTGCCGGTGGCGAGCATGGTATGGATCGGGTTGAAGCGGTTGCCCCAGAGACCTTTCT
>CAYIRZ010000383.1:0-2958 GCA_964365845.1 uncultured Streptomycetaceae bacterium | reverse complement strand
GGTCGAAAGTCGAGACTGTACTGGAACGCAGTGCTCGGGCAAATCGACACCGTCGTGCCGTGCCAGCGGGCCTGCATGCCGCGGTGCACGTGGCCGCAAGTGATGCGCTCCACCTGCGGATGACGCTCGATGATCCGGGCCAGCCGCCCGGCGCTCGGCTGATCGAGTGCAATTTCGTCCATGTAGCGGATTCCAGTCTTGACCGGCGGATGATGCATGAACACCAGCGTCGGTTTATGCGGCTCGGCTCCGAGCGTCGTCTCCAGCCAATCGAGCTGATCGGCGCCGAGAGCGCCACCCTCCTCGCCCGCCACCACGGTGTCAAGCGCGACCAGCCGCACGTCGCCATGCTCGACAACATAACGCACTTGTCCGCCGGCGCGCGGCAAATAGGGATGATCACCGAACCCGGCACACAATGCTGCGCGCTCGTCGTGATTTCCGGGGATCGGGTAGACCGGCATGCCGAGCGGCGCAAGCAGGCCGCGCACGCGCTGATACTCGCCGGCGCCGCCGCCGTCGACGAGATCGCCGGAGGCCAGCACGGCATCGGGCACGGGCTTGAGCTGCATGATATGGGCCACGCAACGCGCAAGATTTGCCGCGGTATCGAATCGATCGAAGGCGAGTTCGTCCGGCGCCATGACGTGCAGATCGGAAATCTGGGCGATAAGCATTCGCGTTTTGTAAAAAAAATCAGGGTGCCGTATCAGTATATCCGTTTCGGGACTCCGGGCCGGGACGCCGCGTACCTCAGACCTGCCGCGCCAAGTGCTCCAGCGTCACGTAATCGGTCTTGCCGCTGCCCAGCAGCGGCAGCGCAGCGACATGCGTGACGCGGCGCGCCACCGCCAGTTCCTGCGCGCCCATCTGGTGTGCCGCCTTCAGCAGCATGGCGCGGTCGAGCCCGGGATCGGTGGTAAACAGCACGGTGCTCTCGCCTCTGCCCGCGACCTGTTCCATGGTCGCCGCGTGCTTGTATGCGGGCGAGGCCTCGCAAGCAATGTGTTCGACCAGATCCAGCGGCACCATTTCCCCCGCGATTTTGGCAAAGCGCTTGACCCGTCCCAGTATGGTGACGAAGCCGTCGTCATCGACCGCCACCACATCGCTGGTGTTGTACCATCCGTCGCCGACTTCCGAGCGCGGCGGATGCAACACGCCCGGCTGCTCGTAGAAATAATAACCGCGCATGAGATTGGGGCCGCGCACGTGCAATACAGCGCCCTTCCTGATGCCGGGCACGGCGATCAGGCGATGTTCGATGCCGGGCAGGAAGCGGCCCACCGTGCCCTCGCGGTAGGCGAGCGGCGTGTTGAGCGCCATCGCCGGCCCGCATTCGGTCGCGCCATAGCCTTCCATGATGCGCAGGCCAAACTTCTTGAGCCACAGTTCGGCCACCTCGGGATGCAGTTTCTCGCCGCCGGACACCACCACCCGCGTTTTGTAAAAATCATAGGGATGCGCCTGGCGCGCGTAGTGCCCGAGGAAAGTGCTGGTGCCGAAGACATAGGTGCAATCCCGGGTATACGCCAGTTCGGGGATCGCGCGATAGCGCAACGGCGTAGTGTAGAGGAAAAGGCGCGTGCCGGTGACGAGCGGCATCAGCGTGCAGGCAATCAGCCCGTAGGTGTGATACAAGGGCAGCGCGTTGAGGTATTTGTCGTTCGGCCCGAAGTCGATCACCGCCTGCATCTGCGCCATATTGGCGAGGATCGCGTCGTGGCTTAACGCCACGCCCTTGGAGCGCGCTTCCGAACCCGAAGTAAACAGCACCACCGCCGTCTCCCCGGGATCGGCCGCCCCGATGACGGCGCGGGGGCGCAGAAGTGCCCAGCCGAGGAGCCATAGCTTGTCACCCGGCGTGAGCCTTCCGCGCAGATCCTCCAGGTAGACGAGATTGACGCCGGCAAGCGCTTTGATGCCCGACTCAAGCCGCGCTTTTTCGACAAAAAGACGCGAAGTGATCACCGTCGTGATGCCGGCCGCGACGCACGCCCCCCGCATCGCCTCCGGTCCTGAAGTGTAATTGAGGATGGCCGGAACGCGGCGCATCGCGGACAGCCCCAGCAGCAGGCATACCGTTGCGCTCAGGTTGGGCATGAGCACGCCCACAATTTCGCCTTCGCTGCTGACCCGCGTGGCCAGTCTGCCCAGAGCGAGGCTCGTCCTGAGCAGGTCGCCATAAGATTCCGGCTGCTCGCGCGCATCCTCGATGATCATGGTGCCGCGGCCATGAAGTTCGACGGCGTCGACAAAGGCCGCGAACAGGGTCTGCCGCCGCCGCGCGGCGAACATCATGCGCTGCATGATCCTGAGCATCTCGTCGGCGAGCCGGCGCCGGCGCTGGCGCGGCGGCAGTGCCTGGATTGCCGGCAGCTTGACGGCCTGCTGTATCGACAGCGTCACGCGCGGAAACCAGCGTTTCGGATAATTATTTCGCGCGTCCGAAAAACGCGAATACAGCGTGCCGGAGATCCTGACCGGAATGATGTCGGCGTCGCAACGCGCCGCAATGACACCCGCGGAATCGTAGACCTTCATGATGCCGCCGGTCGTGCACATGCGCCCTTGCGGGAAGATCGCCACCGTGCGTCCGTGCTGGATCTGGCGGATCAGGCGCTTGACGCCGAGCGGCCGCGATGCGTCGAGAACAACACAGGGCAGCGCCGTCATCAGCAGGCGCACCAGCCGCGAGTTGACCATCTCCCGCGTCAGAACGACAGTCGGTTCGCCCGGCAAAAACAGCCCGAGCAAGACGCCGTCGAGCAGCGAATCGTGATTGGCGACGAGGAGCGACCGGCCGCGAAAAAGTTGCTGTGCGTCCCCTTCTACTTTCACGCCCCACAGCAGGCGAAAAATCAGGCGTAAGACGGCGCGAATCACGACAATTATATGAATTATATCACTGCTGTCCGGTTAACTTGCTTTTCAAAGTTCACAACCCATTGATTGGTT
>CAYIRZ010000382.1:0-2964 GCA_964365845.1 uncultured Streptomycetaceae bacterium | reverse complement strand
CCCAGCGCATCGGCGATGCGCGCAAGATGCGCAAGGATTTCGTGCCCCTATTGGGCGCCGCTGCACCGGTTCAACTCACGGCCGCGAAACCTGCCGTCTCACGGGGTACCGCTGCCGCACCCGCGCGGCGCCCAATCAGACACACCAAACTTTGAGAGGAGCCCGTTTTGTCGCAGCAAACTTTTGATGTGATCGTCATCGGTGAAGGCGTCGCCGGCCTCACCGCCGCCTACGCCCTTGCCAAAGACGGACTCAAAGTCGCCACGCTCGAAGCACAGTTGTTCGGCGGACTGGTCATCAATATCAATGAACTCGATCCCGCGCCCGATGAGCGCGCGGTATCGGGCGCCGAATTCGCCGCGGAGCTGATGCAGGCCAATGCCGAGCTGGATGTGACCAGTGTCCAGGAAGCGGTGACAGCCCTCGGCAATGCAGGCGAGATAAACCAGGCGGTCACCGCCGGCGCGATATACGGCGCGCGCCATATCATCGTCGCTTCCGGGGCCCGGCTCCGGAAGCTCGGCATCCCCGGCGAGGCGGAATTCGAAGGGCGCGGCGTATCGCAATGCGCCGACTGCGACGGACCGATGTATCAGGGCGAGGACGTGGTCGTGGCGGGCGGCGGCGATTCGGCGCTGCAGGAAGCGCTGGTGCTGGCCAGATTCTGCAGGAAAGTGCATCTGGTTCACCGCGGCGGAAGTTTCCGGGCACGCAAACATTTCGTCGAGCAGGTCAACGCCAACCCGAAGATAGCCACGATATGGAATGCAACCGTCGAACAAATCGCCGGCAGCCGCATGGTCGAGACGGTTTGCGTTAAACTTGGCGACGGCCGCATTCAGGAAATCCCGTGTGCAGGCGTGTTCGTGTACATCGGCCTGGCGCCCAACTCGGAATTTCTGCCGGCGCGGATAGCGCGCAACGATGCCGGTTTCGTCGTCACCGACGATGCGTTGCAAACAACGCTGCCGGGCGTCTGGGCGATCGGCGCGGTACGCTCGGGCTACGGCGGATTATTGCGCGATGCCGCTTTCGAGGCACGGAACGTCGCCGAACGGATCGTGAAGCGGCTGGGGCTCGGTTGAAGCTCGGGGAAAGCGGCACTTTTGACTCGCAACGCACACGTGTTTCATTATGTTAGGCGCTCTAAAGACACGCTCGCTGGAGCGTGTCTCAACGGAAGGGAATCGCCCCCGGTGGGGCGGCCGGACTTCAAACCCGGTAGGGGCCGCTGGCGGTCCTGTGTGGGTTCGACTCCCACTCTCTTCCGCCAATTTATTCGCGGAGTTCCGCGAATAAATTCACCGGAGAGAGGATCACCATGCCGCTGACCCTGGAACTCGCGAAGCGCATCAATGCGCTGCGTTATGAAAACCTGCCGCCGGAGGCCGTTCACCAGGCCAAGGTCGGCATCCTCGATACCATAGGCGTAACGCTCGCCGGCAGCACCGATGCCTCCGCGCGCATCGTCGCCCGTTCGCTGGCTTCGAGCACCGGCCCCAGCCTGATATTCGGCTCGCGCACGCGGGTCGGCGCGCTCGACGCCGCGCTCATCAACGGCACCGCGTCGCACGCGCTGGATTTCGACGACTGCAACAACACTCTCGGCGGCCATCCGTCGGCGCCCATCCTGCCGGCGTTGTTCGCGCTGGCCGACGAACAAGGCGCGAGCGGGCGCGATTTCATTGCCGCTTACGTCGCGGGTTTCGAGACCGAGTGCAAGATTGCCCTCGGGGTCAATTTCCACCATTACATGCACGGCTGGCACCCGACGGTGACGATAGGCATTTTCGGCACCGCCGCCGCCTGCGCCCGCCTGCTGCGCCTGGACAGCGCACAGACCGCCACCGCGCTCGCCATCGCCGCATCGCTGGCGGCGGGCATCAAAGCCAATTTTGGGACGATGGTGAAGCCGCTGCACATCGGCCAGTGCGCGAGGAACGGCCTGTTCGCGGCGCTGCTGGCGCGTGATGGCTTCACCGCCAGCCCCGAGGCTTTCGAGCACAAGCAGGGCTATTTCGAAGTGTTCAACGGCTCCGGCAACTACGACGCCTCGAAAATCCTGCCGGCCTGGGCCAACCCGCTCGACATCGTGCAACCCGGCATCGCCATCAAACAGTATCCGTGCTGCGGCAGCACGCACCCGGCGATCGATGCCATGCTCGATCTGGCGCGCAACCACAATCCCGATCCCGATCAGGTCGAGCGCATCGATTCGTGGACGCATGCGCGGCGGCTGGAGCATACCAACCGCCCCGACCCGCAAAGCACGATGGACGCCAAGTTCAGCATCCAGTACTGCTTGGCGCGCGCGCTCGTCGACCGCAAGGTCGTCATCGAACATTTCGAGGGCGACAGCTTCCGCGACCCGCGGGTAACAAGCGTGATGGCGCGCGTGCACGCCGCGCCTTACACCACGGCACAGTTCCCCGCCGACAACCATTTCGGCGCCGAAATCAAAGTGACGCTGCGCGGCGGCGAGGTGCTGACGGCCAAAGTCGACCAGCCGCTGGGCCGCACTTCTGCCAATCCGCTGCCGCCGGAACGGCTCAAGGAAAAATTCGACAACTGCGCCTCGCGCGTCGTGCTGCAGGAAGGACATGTGTCGCTGATTTATGAGGCGATACAGGATTTCGAGAACCTGCGCGATGTAGGTAACCTCACCGCGCTGATCACCGTCGAACGGCGCACCACGCGCATTGCGGTGGCGTAAAGCAGATGCGCGAGCACGACGTCATCATCATAGTGCGCGCCGCGCCCTACACCACGGCGCAGTTTCCGGCCGATAACCACTTCGGCGCCGAGATCATGGTCACGCTGTGCGTGCTGCCGGAGCCCAACGTCAGCGGGCTATACGCCGCGATCCAGCAATTGGAGCGGCTCGACGATGTTCGCAAGCTCACCGCGCTGACCGATCCGCAGCAGAAAGGCGCCGCGCGCGGCGCCAAGGTGGCCCCCGCGTAA
>CAYIRZ010000381.1:0-2966 GCA_964365845.1 uncultured Streptomycetaceae bacterium | reverse complement strand
TCCTGCGGAAACGGCTTGCCGGTATGGCGCTGAATGATTTCAAGAAATTCGCCGGCGAGTTCCTTGAGGCGCTCCGCGTTCAGGTCGACGTCGAGCCGCGCACCGTACTTGCGCTTGATCGCCGCCATCCGTTCGTCGAAATGCTCATCGCCGATGCCGAGCGCGATCTTGCCGAACAGCTGGATAAAGCGGCGGTAGGCATCGTAGGCAAAACGCGGGTTGGCGGTCTGCTTGATCAGCCCCTTCAGGGAGGTGTCATTGAGGCCAAGATTGAGTATGGTATCCATCATGCCCGGCATGGACATCGCCGAGCCGGAGCGCACCGAAATCAGCAGCGGATTCTCGCCGCTGCCGAAACCCTTGCCGGTTTTCTTTTCCAGGGCGGTCATGTAGCTCCTGATATCGTCCATCAGAGTGTCCGGCAGATGATTCGTTTCCAGGTAGGCGAGACACGCCTCGGTGGTCACGGTGAAACCCGGCGGCACGTTCAGGCCAATCTGGGTCATCGCGCACAAATTGGCGCCCTTACCGCCCAGCAGCATCTTGTTCTTGCCGTTGCCTTCTTCGAAGGTGTAAATATATTTTTTTCTGTTCATGATCGGCGGGGATGTCTTTTTTGGCTATTCTCAACTGCTCGTAAAATGATTCCAGGTAGGCCTTGAACGATACCTCATGGCGTTCCGTTTCGGCAACCCCGAAATCCTGCTGCGACTGGTCGAACCATTCGACGATGATCCGGCCGGCGGTGTTCACGCTGTTTTTGACGACATTGCTTTTCCGCGGAAGCTGCTCTCGGTTGTGTCGAATTCGGCATTGGGAATCCACATTATGGCTACTTGGCTAAAATTGTCGTGGAAACCCGTGAATTCGAAATTAAACTATCGCCAGGGCTGCGGTCAAGCCGCGTGTATGCCGTGGCGGATTTCGGGTCCCGTCACATCCGGATGAATGTAGAATTCAGCTTTTGCTCGCCAACGTGAGGGTTTCCCGGTGGATACGTCGCAAGTGGCCCATCTCAGCCCCGAGATTGTACTGCGGGAAATGAGGAAGAACGGCGTCACGCACGTGGTGTGGCTGCCCGACAGCGAAACCAACTGGCTCTACACGTTGATGCTGGCGGAACCGTCGCTGAGCCTGATCGCGGTGGCGCGCGAGGGACTGGCGTTTTCCGCCGCCGCGGGCCTTTATGCGGGCGGCAAGACGCCGATCATCCTGATCCAGAACACCGGCCTGATGGAAGCGGGCGATTCGATGCGCGGCTGGGCGCTGGGTCTCAACATCCCGGTGGTGATGATGGTGGGCTATCGCGGCTGGACGAAGAACGGCAAGCCCACGGACACCGCGGCGACCTATACCGAGCCTTTCCTCAAGGCGTTCGGCATCAACTATTACCTGGTCGAAACCGATGCCGACGCGCCGTGCATTTCGCGGGCGTTCGATGAGGCGCGCCGGAACAAGCGGCCGGTCGCGGTGCTGGTCGGCGACGAGTACCACGGTTTCAATTGATATGATCAAGACAGCGAAAATGCTCGAAGTGTTTCAGCGCCATCGCGGCGATGCCATCGTGGTCCCCGGCCGCGGCGGTCGTTTCTGGGTGGGCATCAGCACTAAGCCCGGCCTCGATCTGCCGCTGGGCGATCCGGCGATGGGCGGCCATGCCGGATTCGCGCTCGGCCTGGCGCTGGCGCAGCCGCAACGGAAGGTCGTGGTGTTCGATTCGGAAGGCGACCTGCAGATGAGCCTGGGCGTGCTGGCGATGATCGCCGAACACCGGCCCGCGAATCTCTATCACTTCCTGCTCGACAATGAATGCTATGCGACCACCGGCGGCCAGCCGGTGCCCAATGCGAAGCGGGTGTCGTACGACGCCATGGCGCGCGCCGCGGGTTATGCGCGGAGCTTCGCCTTCGACAGTCTGGAAAGTTTTGCCGTCAATATCGAGGCCATCCTGTACGAGCCCGGCCCGGTGTTTGTGGCGATGAAAGTGATCGCCGAAGTCCAGAACGAACCCATAGGCAAGCGCAGGAAATGGCAGACGCGCACGCGGTTGCAGATGCTGGACGACCTGAAAAAAGAACTGGGCGTGGTGGTCTGAGCAGGCTGTGGGCATGGAATTCGCGAGCACGCTGATCCCGCTCTGGGTCAAACTGGCCTACACCCTGTTTGTGTGCGTCATCGTAGCGGTGTACGTCGTCAAGTATCCCCCCGGCAATTTTCTGTGGTTTTCCGATATCGCATTGCTGGGAACGGTGCCGGCGCTGTGGCTGGAAAGCAGCCTGCTGGCGAGCATGATGACGCTCGGCGTGCTGTTGCCCGAGGTCATGTGGAACCTCAGCTACGTTGGACGGCTGCTGACGGGGAAGCGCATCTCGGGACTCACCGATTACATGTTCGAGCGGGACAAGCCGCTGTATCTCAGGGCACTCTCGCTGTTCCACGTGTTTCTGCCTATCCTGCTGCTGTGGATGGTGGCGCGGCTGGGATATGACCCGCGCGCGTTGCTGGCCCAGACGCTGCTGGCCTGGATCGTGCTGCCGCTGACGTATTGGTTTACGGATCCCGCGATGAACGTGAACTGGGTGTTCGGGCCGGGAAATCGGCCGCAGCAGCGCATTGCGCCGCTTCTGTATCTTGGACTATCAATGGTGGTTTTCCCGGTTTTGGTTTATCTTCCTTCCCACTTGCTGCTGCAATGGCTGTTGCGTTGATGGGGCCAGGAGTTTGCCGAACCCAAGTTCGACAAACTCCTGAAATGAAAAGCACTAAGAGCGCATTTCAAAAAGACCAAGACCAATGTAACCGCCGATAAACGCCGATGGACGCCGATTGAACCAACGTCAAAAGCTTGCGCCACAAATTACAAACAAAAACAATGGATTATGATATTGCTTTGTGTAATTACAACTTGGGTTTTTAGATTTTCATCGGCGTTCATCGGCGGCTAATTTACTTGATTTTGTTACGGG
>CAYIRZ010000380.1:0-2970 GCA_964365845.1 uncultured Streptomycetaceae bacterium | reverse complement strand
CAGGAAGAATTCCCGGAATCTGCTGCGCGCCTTCCGGGCTACGCGCTGGATTCCGGGTCAAGCCCGGAATGACGAATTTGAAGCTTTTACGCTTTTACCATTCACTATTCACCATTCACCGCCTTCACCGCCTCAGGCGCAGATAAATCTCCGGCAGCTTGTTGGGCAGGCTGTTGATGTGGTCGAGCACCATGTAGTGGCCGCGGCCGAAGATCTGCGGCAGGTACTGGTTGGCCATGGTGTCGACGGTGATGCAAAACGGATGCACGCCCTTGGCGACCGCTTCCTTGACCGCCATGCGCGTGTCTTCGTGCAGATAACGCCGGTCGCCGCCGTCGTCGTAGTCCTCGGGGCGGCCGTCGGAAAGAATCAGCAGCAGCCGGCGCCGGCTCTCTATGCCTTCGAAGCGCGCGGTGGCATGGCGGATCGCCGCGCCCATGCGCGTGGCGAGCCGGCCCGACATGCCGCCGATCTGGCTGCGGATATTCTCCGACAACGGCTCCTCGAAATTCTTGATGGTGTAATAGCTGACGTTGTCACGATATTTGGAGCAGAAACCGGCGATGGAATAGCTGTCGCCTACTTCCTCCATGCTTTCCGCGAACAGCAGCACGCCGGCGCGCACGCGGTCCACCAGCCGTCCGCCGCCCTCGGGCAGGTGCTGCATGATCGAAGTCGACATGTCGGCGAGCAGCGTCACCGCGACCTCGCGCTGGCGCATCTCGCGCCGCCGGTAGATCGCGGGGTTGGGCGAACGCCCGGCCTTCTTCTCCACGACGTAGTTCACCACCGCGTTCAGATCCATGTCGTCGCCGTCCATCTGTCGCAGCAGAGGCGCGAGCCGCGTCGGTTTCTGCGACTGTATCGCCCGCTTCAGCCGCTTCAGCGCATCGGCGTACTGCTTCATCAGGCGGTTGGTTTCCGTCATATTGGATTCGGCGAGTTTCTTCTCCTGCACCCAGCTCCAGTTGCGCTTGTAGCGCGCCTCGCGGTAATCCCATTCCGGATACGGCACGCCTTTGTCGCTGGAAGCGCCGCGCTGCTGCGCATCCGAGCGTCCGGCGGCCTGCGTCGCGGTGCCGCTGCTGTCGCCGTAACCCGCGACTTCCTCGCGCTTGCCACCGTCCTGCTGATCGCCGGCCTCGGCGTTCTGCGCCGCGCCTTCCTCTTGTTCGCCCTGCTCCTGCGATTCACCTTCCTGCTGGCCCTGGGCCTGGGTCTGCTGCTGCTGATCCTTGCGTTCCTGCGGATAGGCAAGCCGCGTCGCATTAGGGCCGCGCCCCGGCAGATAGGCGGCGTAAAACGCCTCGAGATCATTGATGCGCGGCAGCTCGTCGTTGCTGTAGATCACGCTGGCGACGCGGAAAGCATCGGCGACCGTCGCCGCGGAATCGAGCAGCGGCCCGAAGCGTTTGCTGCGCACGGCATTGTGATGGGTCGCGGCAAGCGCTTCCTCCACGCTCGCCACGGCGAGATCGAAATAAGCGCCGGACTCGGTATGGCGCGCGCCGGTCGCCTGTGCCGTGGCCAGCAAGCGCCGCAGATAATTCGGCACCAAATGCTGGATGCGGAAATCGACGCGCAGGTCCTCGCACAGATCGAAAATGAGCTGGAAGCGCAGCGCGTCGTCGCCATGGCGCATGAAAATCGGCAACCATGACACCGGACCGGAATCGAGAAAGTCGACCTTGGCTTCGCGGAACATCTCTTTCATCGCCAGCCGGTCGAAGGTGCCGAAGCGCATGTGGCCCGCGCCGTGCAGCACGGCGAGCACGGCCTCGTCGCGGTTGGACATCACCGCCGGGAAGAACAGGCTCCTGCCGTCGGTCTCGACGAAGGGCCGCCCCTTCTCCGGCGACCAGCTCGACTCCTTGAGATCGAAGCTCTCGCCGTACCAGATATCGAGCAGCATCGCCAGCAGCCGGTTGCGGTCGGTGAGGCGGTATCCGGGCAGATTCTCGAGCAGCAGCGCGAGGCTCTCTTCGGATTCGAGCCGGAAGTAGGCTTCGCCGCGCACCCGGCCCGACTGCATGATGTCGGCGCCGCGCAGCGCCCACGGCAGTATGGCCTGCGCGCCGAGCAGGTTGCGCACCCTGACCGCGCCCGCGAGATACGTGCCGAGCAGCAGCTTGCGCGACTCGAACAATTCCTCGGCCGGCGTGTTGATCTGCTCGATGCCGGCGATGCCCTGGCGTCCCGAGAGATCGAGCACCGGCGTCATGAAATAGGCGTTACCGCTTTCGATCTGCCGCGCGCACCAGGCGAAACCGATCTCGGCCCAGCGCCGCTGCCCGGCGTGCCCGAGCGAACCGAAAGCGCGCGGCAGGTTGGCCATGAAGCCTTCCAGGCCACGCCACGAGCCGCGCCAGCGCATGAACATGAGCGCCTGTTCGGTCCACGGCAGAACGGTCTCGGAGATTTTTTCCGCCTCGCCGCTGCCGCGGATGAAGGCCTTTCCGGCCTCGCGGTCGAAATCGAAAAGCCTGCGGCAGGCGTCGATCCAGGCGAACGTCACATCCTCGCCATGCGGCCGTATCGCCGGCAGCACCTGATCCACCTCGCGGTGCGCAACGAAGCTTGCTTCCTTCAGTTCGCGAAGCAGGTTATGGATTGCAGTCTGTTGGGTCGTCGATGTCACTAGCGGGCTGTAACAGTCATTTCGATAGCAATGTAGGGCGGCATTCCCATGCCGCCAAACGCGCGAATGTCGGCAAAGGATTGCCGACCTACTTCCTTTTTAAACGTTACGGTTCACTAGTGACCCGTGGCGGGTGATTCGTAACTCGTGATTTGTTCCCTTCACTCGTTCACCCGTTCACGCATTCACGGTCACGGTGTGAGTAACGAGTGCCGCCCCGTTCCAGTAATGCAGTTGATACGCCGGCGGCTCGCCGGTAACGGCCGCGGACGCGTCGGGTCGAAAGTCGAGACTGTACTGGAACGCAGTGCTCGGGCAAATCGACACCGTCG
>CAYIRZ010000379.1:0-2977 GCA_964365845.1 uncultured Streptomycetaceae bacterium | reverse complement strand
TCCTTCGCGTCAGCACCAATTTTGACTCGCAACGCACACGTGTTTCATTATGTTACGGGCTCTCAATGGCGGTTTTTGAACCGCTTTTTACCGGAACGCCATCATACGTGGCAAAGCGAGTGGCGCGCAAAAACACCGGCGCTCACCTTGCGCCGCGATCGCCGCTGCGGCGAGACGGCCGCGACGCCAGGAAGGGGCTCCCACCTTTGTCCCCGCGGGCCGGGCCGCACGCGACCGAACCGGGTTAAGCGTGGTAAAATCAACCATTTAGCCGATCGGACGCACAGCGCAATGTACTCACTCAAAGACACCATCGAAAGTTTCGATTCCGAACTCTGGCACGCCATCACGCAGGAGTATCAGCGCCAGGAGGACCACATCGAGCTGATCGCATCGGAAAACTATGCCAGCCCGCGCGTGATGCAGGCCCAGGGATCGGTGCTGACCAACAAGTATGCCGAAGGCTATCCGGGCAAGCGCTATTACGGCGGTTGCGAATACGTCGATATCGCGGAGCAGCTCGCGATCGACCGCGCCAAGAAACTTTTCCATGCCGGTTATGCCAATGTGCAGCCGCATTCCGGCGCGCAGGCCAACCAGGCGGTCTATGCCGCGGTGCTGCGCCCAGGCGACGTGATCCTGGGCATGGCGCTCGACGCCGGCGGGCATCTTACCCACGGTTCCCCGGTCAACATGAGCGGCAAGTACTACAGCGCGGTGAGTTACGGCCTCGATCCCGATACCGGCGAAATCGATTATGCCGAAGTCGAGGAACTCGCGCATGTGCACAAGCCCAAGCTCATTGTTGCCGGCGCCTCGGCTTATTCGCTGGTGATCGACTGGAAACGCTTCCGCGGCATCGCCGACCGCGCCGGCGCGCTGCTGATGGCCGACATGGCGCATTACGCCGGGCTGGTTGCCGTGGGCCTTTATCCGAGTCCGGTGGGCGTTGCCGATTTCGTGACCAGCACCACCCACAAGACGCTGCGCGGTCCGCGCGGCGGGCTGATACTCGCCAATGCCGAGCACGAGAAAGTGCTCAACTCGGCGATCTTTCCCGGCACCCAGGGCGGGCCGCTGATGCATGTCATCGCGGCCAAGGCGGTTGCCTTCAAGGAGGCGATGACGCACGAGTTCAAGCTTTATCAGGAGCAGGTGCTCGACAATGCGCGCGTGATGGCCAAGGTGCTGCAGGAGCGCGGGTTGCGCATTGTTTCGGGCCGCACCGACTGCCATATGTTCCTGCTCGACCTGCGCGGCAAGCTGACCGGGCGCGAGGCGGAAGCGGCGCTCGGCCGCGCGAATATCACCGTCAACAAGAACTCGGTGCCCAACGATCCGCAAAAGCCGATGGTGACGAGCGGCATCCGCATCGGTTCGCCGGCGATGACGACGCGCAGCTTCCAGGAGCTCGAAGCCGAAGTTCTGGCCGGCCTCATCGCCGACGTGCTGGATGCGCCGAACGACGACAAGGTGATCGCGCGCGTGAAGGGCGAGGTGAAGAAGCTGTGCGACAAATTTCCCGTTTACGGGGCGTAAACGGGAAATTTTATGAAGTGCCCGTTCTGCAAATCCGACGACACGCAGGTGATCGACTCGCGGGTGAGCGAGGACGGCGAGAGCATACGCCGCCGCCGGCGCTGCACGGGCTGCAACAAGCGCTTTACCACTTACGAGACGGTCGAGCTGCGCATGCCGCAGGTCGTCAAGCAGGACGGCAGCCGCACCGAATTCGATCTCGACAAGCTGCGCACCAGCTTCATGCGCGCGCTGCACAAGCGGCCGGTGCCGACGCCGCTGGTCGACGAGGCGGTTGCGACCATCACGCAGGAGGTGCTTGCGCTCGGCGAACGGGAAATTCCGTCGCGGCGCATCGGCGAAATGGTGATGCGCGAACTGCACAAACTCGACCAGGTCGCCTACATCCGCTTTGCCTCGGTCTACAAGAGCTTCCAGGGCATAGACGATTTCCGGGACGCGATCAAGGAAGTGCAGAAGCCGGCCTCCGGCAAGAAGTAATTTTTTGCCGCCTAAATCGCTTTTATGTTCTCGGCTGACGATCATCGTTACATGGCCCGGGCGCTGGAGCTGGCGCACCAGGGCCTTTTCACTACCTCGCCTAATCCGCGGGTGGGATGTGTTGTCGTGCGTGACGGAAAAATTGTGGGTGAAGGTTGGCACGAAAAAGCCGGCGCGCCGCACGCGGAAATCAACGCGCTTGCGGCGGCCGGAGCGCAGGCCGCGGGCGCGACCGTTTACGTTTCGCTCGAGCCCTGCGCTCACCACGGCCGCACGCCGCCCTGTATCGATGCCTTGATCGCGGCCAAAGCCGCGCGCGTGGTGGCCGCGATGCAGGACCCCGATCCGCGGGTGGCGGGCAAGGGGCTGGCGGCATTGCAAAGCGCGGGAGTCGCCGCCGCCGCCGGCGTGCTGGAAAACGAAGCGCGCGAACTCAATATCGGATTCGTCTCGCGCATGACGCGCGGCCGGCCGTGGGTCAGGGTGAAGCTCGCGGCGAGCCTGGACGGCAAGACCGCGCTCATGAACGGCCGCAGTCAGTGGATCACCGGCGCCACCGCGCGCCGCGATGGCCATGCCTGGCGCGCCCGCGCCTGCGCGGTGCTGACCGGCATCGGCACCGTCAGGGACGACGATCCGCAACTCACGGTGCGCGAAGTCGCCACGCCGCGCCAGCCGTTGCGCGTCATCGTCGACAGCAGGCTTCAGACGCCGCCTGGCGCCAGGGTGCTGGCCGGCGGCGGCGTGCTGGTGGCGGCAGCGGTGCGGGACGCCGCGAGGATCCGAATGTTGCGGGATAAAGGCGCCGAGATCGTGGTCCTGCCAAATGCGGCGGGCAAGGTCGAACTCCGCGACCTGATGCGGGAACTCGGGCGCCGCGGGATCAACGAAGTGCATGTCGAGGCCGGCTTCAAGCTCAACGGCTCGCTGCTCGGGGAAGGGCTGGTGGACGCACTGG